>JBBQXR010000051.1:0-12879 GCA_038209455.1 Acidimicrobiia bacterium | reverse complement strand
CTCTGACCGACTCGCTCGTCTCTGGTGTGTCGACCCGGGCAGATCGGGGGCTTGTGGCTCGGGTTCGCGCTCTGGGTGACGGCAATCCGTTCATCATCACGGAACTGGTCCGTGACCACGGTGAACGTCGCGCCACCGAGCCTGTGGACGGCCCACCGGGGTCACCCCCGCCGATCGAGCAACTTCTCGGCGGACGCCTCGACCGACTGTCGCACACCGAACGAGACATCGTGTCTTGCGCGTCGGTCATCGGGGCTCGCTTCGATCGCACGACCCTTCGCGCGATCGCCGCGGTGGGCGACGCGGAACTCGAGTCGGCCTGCCGACGGTTGGTCGACGTCGGGATCCTGACGCAACCGGCTGGAGACGATGCGACGCTCGTGTTCACCCATGCGTTGATGCACGACGCTGTATACCGGCGCCTCGATCCGGAACGGCGGAGCGCCGCCCATCGGGACGTTCTCACCGCACACGAACGAATCGGAGCGGTGTTGCCCCATTCGGAACGAGCGCTCCATGCGTTCGCAGCTCTCCCACACGTCGCTACGGAGTTCGCGGTGCGGACAGCGATCGCCGCGGGGGACGAGGCGATGCGGGCGGCTGCGTATGAGGATGCAGTCGCCATGTTCGAACGCGCCAGACACGTTGTGCACGATGACGCCATCGACGCTCGCTTGGAAGTCACTGTGCTGTCGTCACTTGCGGATGCGCTGGCTGCCGCGCGTCGACCCGAAGGCGCCCGAGCGGCGTTCGACGCAGCGTTCGCGACGGCCGACCGTCTGGACGATCCCGTACTGCTCGCCGGTGTCATCGTCGGTCATGCGCAGTTCGGGTTGGACTTCGATGACGTTGCTCGCCAGCTCGAGCGGGCTGGTCGTGTGCTCGACGCGCTTCCAACGGAGGAGCATGCCCTGCGCGTCCGGCTGCACTGTTGGTTGGCGTGGCAACTCGTGTACGGGAGCAACCCGCACGACGGCGCGAGCCACGTGGACGCCGCGATGCACGAGGCGGAGCTGACCGGTCGGCCGGAGTTCCAGGCGGCTGCGTTGCAGCTGCGGCACGCCTATCTGGTGGCCACCCAGGCGGAGCTGGCCGAGCGAGTAGCGGTCGGCGATCAGATCCGGGCGTTCCGACGCAACTCGTCTCGGAGCAACGGCGCGCTGATCGGTGGCGCTTCGATCTTCGAGGACTACCTCGAACTCGGACAGCTCGACGAGATGCGAGCCGCGCTCGTCGAATACCGACGGCTCGCGGATCGCCTCGTGCGGCCGTACGAAATGTGGTCGGCCCGCTCCATCCGGGCCGCGCTCGCGCTCTGGGAAGGCGATCTCGGGTCGGTCGCGCTGCTCGTCTCGGAGGCGGCGTCGGTGGGTGCGGAGTTCGGGATCGCCGTTGCTCCCCGCGCCGTCGCACTGCAGCAGATGTTGTTGGCGTGGGAGCTCGACGAGCTCGGTCGGTACATACCGATGCTGTCGTCGCTCTCGGTCGGCGATCCCCAGCAAGCGAGTTGGATTGCGACCCTGGCGTTGGCCCACGTGGTGAACGGGGACCACCAGTCCGCAGCAGATCTCGTCGAGACCCTGATGGCGCAGATCGACCGCGAGTCGCTCCCCTCCGTCGGCATGAACCTTGCCGTCCTCGGTGCCGAGGTCGCGGCATCGCTGGGGTCGGAGCCGCTCGCGCGTTCGACCCTGCCCAATCTCGATCGAATGGCCGGCCGCATCAGGATCGTCCCCACCGCCGTCGGCTCGCTCGGCCCGGTCGACCGATACCGAGCGCTCGCGCTCGACACCATCGGAGCCACCGACGCGGCCATCGAGGCTGTCGGCCGGGCGGGGCGGCTGGCCGCTGATCGGGCGTCGCCGTTGTGGGTCGGCCGGTGCGCACTCGATGAGGCTCGAATGCGCTGTACCCGGGGGAGGCGCTCGGATCTACAGCGTTGCGATGTGCTGGTGAACCGGGCGACCGAGATCGGACGACGACACGGATCCCGCCTCCTGGTCCGGAGGGCCGAGGAACTCGGCAGCCGCAACGCGTGAGCGACCGGGATGCGATCATCCGACTCATGGAAAGTCCGGTCGCGGGTACGTTGGCCGAATGACCGATTACCCGGAACAGGGGTCTGCATCCATCCGTGTCGACGCTGCGCCGGAGGTGGTGTGGGCGCTCATCGCCGACATCACCCGGATGGGGGAGTGGAGTCCCGAGTGCGTCAAGGCCGAGTGGGTCGGCGACGCGTCCGGTCCCGCGGTCGACGCGCCGTTCCGCGGGTACAACAAGGCGGGGACCTACGAGTGGAACCTGCCCTGTGTGGTGACCGCGAGCGAGCCGGGCCGGTTGTTCGAGTTCGAAGCGCCGAGCGAGGGGAAGGTGCGGACGCGGTGGCGGTTCGAACTCACGCCCGACGGTGACGGCTCACACCTCACCGAATCGTTCGATGCGCCGATGATCAACGTCGACGGTGCCGCCGCCAACTTCGACGGTCGCTACGAGATGCTCGTCGAAGCCATCGGCCGGACCGTCGCCAACATCAAGGCCGCGGCCGAGGCCTGAGACGCGTTGCCGGTGGCGGATCGGGCCCTGCTGCGGGACGCCGGTATCCTCATCCGTCCGCTGCGTCGGGCCCGAGCGGCCCGACCCGCAGGGCCAAGAGAGGAAACCATGAGCGTCGTCAAGATCAATGCCATCACCGTGCCGGCCGAGCGGGCCGACACCCTCGTCGAGCGGTTCGCCGCCCGGGCGGGTGAGGTCGGCAAGGCCCCCGGGTTCGAGATGTTCGAACTGCTCCGGCCGAGCGACGACAAGGACACGTTCCTCGTGTACACCCGGTGGGCCTCGGAGGAGGATTTCCAGGCGTGGATGGAGAGCGCGGCGTTCGGGCAGGGTCACCGTCAGCACACCGGCGACGGTCCCGTGAGCACCGGCGCCGAGTTGTGGCAGTTCGACGTGGTCCAACACGAAGAGGCACCGACGTCGTGAACGGCACGTCGACGCCGAGCCCGTTGGAGGAACTCACCGGGCCCGGTGCGCAGTTCGAGATCGTGCAGGAGGAGGTCCTCGGGATCCCGTTGCAGGTCTACAAGTCCCGGTTCACCTCGATGCGTGACCTCATCGCGTTCGGTGATGCCCGCGCCGATCTCGACTGGGTCGTGCAGGGCGATCGCCGCCTCACGTTCGGTGAACACAACGCGATGGCTCGCGGCGCTGCGGCCGAGTTGCTCGAGCTGGGCGTGGAGCGGGGCGACCGCGTCGCGATCCTGACCGCCAACACGATCGAGTGGCTGGTGATGTTCTGGGCGTGCGCGGGCATGGGCGCGGCCGCGGTCCCGCTCAACGCGTGGTGGAAGGCCGAGGAGCTCGACTTCGCGTTGCGGGACTCGGGCGCGAAGGTGCTCTTCTGCGACGCCAAGCGGTGGGCCATCGTGCGCGACATCGTCGAGACGATTCCCACCCTCGAGCATGTCTTCGTGATCGACCTCGACGACGCCGACCAGGACGACGATGGGGTCGGTGCCCGGCATCACGACCATCTCCTCGCCGCGGACGACCCCGGCGTGCTCCCGGAGGTTCCGGTCGAGGAGGACGACGTCCTCGCGATCCTGTACACGAGCGGGACGACGGGGAAGCCCAAGGGCGCCACCATCACGCACCGGCAGGCGCTGGCGAACCTCATGAACCTGGCGCTCTCGGCCCAAGCGGCCGGTGCGCAGGGCAAGGGCGAACAGCGCACCGAGCACCAGGCGGCGGCGCTGCTCATCGTGCCGCTCTTCCACGTGACGGGGACCTGCTCGACGATGATCACCGCATACGCGGCGGGGTCGAAACTCGTACTCATGCCGCCGGGACGGTTCGATCCCGATCATGCGATGGCCACCATCGAACGCGAGAAGGTCAGCTCGATCGGTGGGGTACCGACGGTGATGTGGCGCATCGTCGAGGCCGACAACTTCGCGGACTACGACCTCACGTCGGTCACGCGCATCGGATACGGCGGCGCGCCGGCCGCACCGGAACTCGTCGAGCGGATCAAGCTCGCGTTCCCACACGTGCGCGACTCCTTGTCGACGGCGTACGGACTCACCGAGAGTGCGTCGGTCGCGACCGCCATCTCCGGCGACGACTACTTCGCCCGGCCCGACTCGGTCGGTCGACCGGTGCCGACCGTCGAGGCGATGGTCATCGACGAGGAGGGGAACGAGTTGCCGTCCGGGTCGACCGGCGAGCTCGCGTTGCGCGGGCCCACGATCATGATGCGCGGCTACTGGAACCGGCCCGACGCGACCGACGCCGTGTTCCTTCCGGGCGGCTGGTTCCGCACCGGCGACGTCGCCCGGATCGACGACGAGGGCTTCGTGTACCTCGTCGACCGCGCTAAGGACATGATCATCCGCGCCGGCGAGAACGTCTATTGCGTCGAGGTGGAGAACATCCTCTTCGACCATCCCGACGTGCTCGACGCGGCGTTGGTCGGCGTTCCGCACCGAACTCTCGGCGAAGAGGTGAAGGCAGTGGTGCAACTGCGTACGGGATCCACCGCCACCGAGGCCGACATCCAAGCGCACTGTGCCGAGCACCTGGCGTCGTTCAAGGTGCCCGAGTACGTGGAGTTCCGCGCCGAGCCCCTCCCGCGGAATCCGGCCGGGAAGATCTTGAAGCAACTCCTCCGCGACGCCGCCGCGGCTTCGGCGTTCTCCGCGGACACCGCCGACGACGCGGTACTCTGAGCGCGCCGCGTGGAGACCGTCTTTCACATCCACCGGTTCTGGGGCTACGTCTCGATCGTGGTCAATGGCATCGCAGGCCTGTACTGCCTTGCGGCGTGGAAGTGGAAGCGGCTGCGGGGCCGGCCGGTGTGGATCGTCACCGCGATCGCCGAGATCGCGATCCTCGTGCAGGTGGCCTTGGGTGTGAGCCTGGTCGCCGGTGACAAGGCCTACGCGAAGTCGGTGCCGAGGTTCCACATGTTCTACGGGTTCGTGATCTTCATCACGATCGGTCTCCTCTACGCGTACCGGCGCCAGATGCGCGGTCGCCTGGAGTTGCTCTACGGCCTCGGTGGCCTGTTCGTGATGGGCCTCGGGATCCGCGCCGTGCTGCAGGTGGTCACGTGACGCGCAAGACCCGCGTGATGGTGATCTTCGGCGGCCGCTCGGCCGAGCACGACGTCTCGCGGGTGACCGCGGTCGCGGTGGCTCAGGCCCTCGACCCCGACCGGTACGAAGTGGTGCCGGTCGCGATCACGACCGACGGTGAGTGGCACGCGGCCGACGAGGCCGCCGCGCTTCTGGCGGCCGGACCGGCGGCACTCCCGGCCGCGTTTCCCGTGGCGGGTCAGGAACTGGAGTCGCTCGGCGCGGTCGTTGCGAGTGCGGGCCGCCGGGGCCTCGACGTCGATGTCGTGTTGCCGTTGCTCCACGGTCCCTACGGCGAGGACGGCACGGTCCAGGGCCTCCTGGAACTCGCCGACATCCCGTACGTCGGCTCGGGTGTGCTCGGCTCGGCGGTCGGGATGCACAAGGGCGCCATGAAGCAGATGTTCGCGGCCGCCGGGATTCCTCAGGGCCGCTACCTCGAGTTCCGTGACGGCCAGGACATCGGTACCTTCCGAGCTCGGGTCATCGACGAGCTGGGCCTGCCGTGCTTCGTGAAGCCCGCCAACATGGGATCGTCGGTCGGTGTGAGCAAGGCCCACGACCCGGATGAGCTCGACGCTGCGCTCGCCCTCGCGTTGTCCTACGACGAGGACGTCATCGTCGAGGAGATGATCACCGGGCGCGAGATCGAGGTCGCAGTGCTCGGATCGCTCCACCCGGAGGCGTCGGTCCCCGGTGAGGTGGTTCCCGGCGCCGAGTTCTACTCCTACGCCGACAAGTACGAGGACGGGACCGCGCAGCTCGTGATTCCTGCGGTCCTTCCCGACACGGTGACCGAGCAGATCCAGGGCCTCGCGTTGCTGGCGTTCGCCGCGTGTCGATGCGAGGGCATGGCGCGTGTCGACTGCTTCTACGACGAAGCCGGGCGCGGCCTGCTCGTGAACGAACTCAACACGATCCCGGGGTTCACGCCGATCTCGATGTACCCGCGGCTGTGGGAGGCGAGCGGTGTCTCATACCCGGAACTCCTCGATCGCCTCATCGGGTTGGCCCGGGAACGTCACGCCCGCCGTACGGAACGGGCCGGACGCCAGCGCTGATCAGCGCACTGGTCAGGGTGTGACTGGGGCGGTGGCGCGGATGTCGCGCGAGGAGCGTCCGACCCGCACCTCGAACGCACCGGCCGGGATCTTCCATCCGTCGACCCATTCGGCGAAACACCGGTCGTCGAGATCGAACGCGACGGTGGCGGACTGGTTGGGTTCGATGGCGATTTTGGCGAAGCGGCGCAGTTCTTGTTCCGGGCGGTTGGCCGGCGCGTCGGTGCGGCCCACGTACAGCTGGACCACCTCGGCGCCGGCTCGCGTACCGGTGTTGGTGACGTCGACGGTCACGTGCCGCCCCTCGACGCGCAGCGACCCGTACTCGAACGTGGTGTACGACAACCCGTGGCCGAAGCAGAACCGCGGATCGGTGCCGGCCTTGTCGTAGCCGCGGTAGCCCATGAGGAGTTCGTCGGCGTAGGCGACATGCCCGTCGGCGCCCGGGTACGTGCCGTGGGCCGGCGCATCCTCCAGGCGGCGGGGGAAGGTGGTGGGCAGGCGACCACCCGGTGCCGCGGCGCCGAGCAGGACGTCGGCCAGCGCGTTGCCCCACTCCTCGCCGGGCAGCCAGCACTGCACGATCGCGGCGACATCGTCTGCCCAGTCCATCTGGATCGGCGACCCGGCGTTCACGCACACGATGGTGCACGGGTTTGCCGCGGCGACGGCCCGGACCATCTCGTCCTGGGCGCCGGGGAGGAACAGGTCGGGCCGGTCCTGACCCTCGGTGTCGAGCGTGGGCCCGGTGCCCACGACGACGATCGCGACATCGGCGGCAGCCGCGGCGGCAGCTGCGTCGGCCAGCGCGGTGGCGGGTGACGGTGGGGCCGCGCCGAGTTCGAGGCCGCTCACCATGGCCGGTGAACCGCCCGAGAACTCGATGGTGAGGTCGTAGGCCTGGTCCGCGGTAAACGCGTACGGGGCGCGGATCTCGCGGCTGCCGAACCCGAAGAACGACGTGCCCGGCTCGCGTTCGTCCCACGCGTCGAGCACGACCGTGCCGTCGATGGTGACGCGACAGGATCCGGTCGCGGTCAGGCCGAGCGTCCACTCGCCGGTCTCGGTCACGCGGATGGTGCCGTGGAGCCGGGCCGAGAATCCACGTGCGTTCACGGTGTCGCTGATCGTGCCGAGCCACATCGCGCGGGCGGTCCGGAGGCTGGAGTTGATCGCGGCCGGACCGGCGAGTTCGGTGTTGGCGAACACCTCGAGCGTGAGGCGGCCGTCGAGGGTGGTCTCGTTGATGACGGGGATCGTGTCGGTGGCGGCCGGGCCGCGGGCGAAGGTGAGCGTGGTGGCCGCATCGAGCGCGGCGATGAGCCCGGCGCGGGGCGACACCATCGGGTGCGGGTCGAGGGCTGCGCTTCCACCACCCATGATCCAGGTGGTGTCGGCCGCGGTGCCGATGAGCGCGACCGACGGCAGCGCCGACCGGTCGAGGGGGAGCACCGAGTCTTCGTTGCGGAGGAGCACAAAGCTTTCGGCCGCCGTCTCCCGGATGAGTGCACGGTGCGCGGGGTTGTCGTCCGAACCCGGTGCGCCGTTGCCGACGCCGTCGGTGGCTCCGGTGCGCCTCGCGAGTTGGAGGAGCCGCTCGACCTGGGTCTCCACGACCGCCCGATCGACGGTGCCGTTGGTGACCGCGTCGGCCAGGGCCTTGCCGAACCACTGCGGCGGACCGGGCATCTCGAGGTCGAGACCGGCGTTGGCGGCGGGTGCGGTGCTGTGGGTCCCGAACCAGTCGGAGATGACGAAACCGTCGAAGCCCCACTCGTCGCGCAGCACGGTGGTGAGAAGCCACTCGTGTTCGCTGCAGTAGGTGCCGTTCAGCCGGTTGTAGGCCGACATGATCCCCCATGCGCCGGCCTCGGTGACTGCGGCCTCGAAGGGGACCAGGTACAACTCGCGCAGCACCGCTTCGTCGACGTCGGAACTCATCGTCATACGCTCGAACTCGGAGTCGTTGGCGACGAAGTGCTTCACCGTGGTGCCCACACCGACGGATTGCACCCCGCGCACGAAGCCGACTGCGAGACGCGCGGTGAGGTACGGGTCCTCGGAGTAGCACTCGAAGTTGCGGCCCGCGAGCGGGTGGCGGTGCAGGTTCACCGTCGGTGCGAGCAGCACGTGCGCGCCTTTAGTGCGAGCCTCCTCGCCGATGGCCTTCCCGACTCGCTCGATGAGGTCCGGATCCCAGGTGGCACCGAGCGCACTCCCGCACGGGAAGCAGGCACTCGGCACGCCGGTGAAACTCGGCCCGCGGGCACCATTCGGCCCGTCGGTCACCCGCATCGGCGGCAACCCGTGCTCGGGGATCCCCGGCGTGTTCCACAGGTCGATCCCCGCCACCGCCGCGGTCAACGATTCGAGCGGTACCTCACTCCATGAAGACATGGAGTGAGAGTTACAGGCGGGACTCCAGGGCGTCGAGTTCGGCGGCGAGGGCGGCGGGGAGATGGGTCCCGAACGAGGCGAAGTGACCGCGAGCGCTCGCGACCTCGGCCTTCCACTCCTCGGGGTTCACGACGAGCGCGGCGCGCACGGAGTCCTCCGAGGCGTCGAGACCGCTGAGGTCGAGGTCCTCGACGCGCGGCACGACACCGATCGGCGTGTCCTCGCCACCGGCCTCACCTTCGAGGCGGCCGACGATCCAGGCGAGCACGCGGGAGTTCTCGCCGTAGCCCGGCCACAGGAACTTGCCGTCGGCGTTCTTGCGGAACCAGTTGACGCCGTAGATCCGCGGGAGCTTGGCCTCGTCAGTGCGCTCGGTCATCGAGAGCCAGTGCGCGAAGTAGTCACCCATGTGGTAGCCGCAGAAGGGCAGCATGGCGAACGGGTCGTGGCGGAGGTCGCCGAGGCCACCGAAGGCGGCCGCGGTCTTCTCCGAGCCCATCGTGGCGCCGACGAACACGCCGTGGCCCCAGTCGCGCGACTCGTAGACGAGCGGCACGGTGGTGGCACGCCGACCACCGAAGAGCACGGCCGAGATCGGGACGCCCTTGGGGTCCTGCCACTCGTCGGCGATCACCGGACACTGCGACGCGGGCGAGCAGAACCGGGAGTTCGGGTGCGCGGCGGGCGTCTCGGAAGCCGGCGTCCAGTCGTTGCGCTTCCAATCGGTGGCGTGCGCAGGCGGGGGACCGTCCATGCCCTCCCACCAGATGTCGCCGTCGTCGGTGAGCGCGACGTTGGTGAACACGGTGTTCGCCCCGAGCGAGTGCATCGCGTTCGGGTTGGTCTCCATGTTCGTGCCCGGCGCGACGCCGAAGAACCCGAACTCGGGGTTGATGGCGTGCAGGCGGCCGTCCGCACCGAACTTCATCCACGCGATGTCGTCACCGACGGTTTCGGCCTTCCAGCCCGGGATCGACGGGATCAGCATGGCGAGGTTGGTCTTGCCGCAGGCCGACGGGAATGCCGCCGCGATGTAGTGGACCGCGCCCGCGGGCGAGGTGAGCTTCAGGATCAGCATGTGCTCGGCGAGCCAGCCCTCGTCGCGCGCGATGACCGACGCGATGCGCAGCGCGAAGCACTTTTTCCCGAGCAGGGCGTTGCCGCCATAGCCGGAGCCGTACGACCAGATCTCGCGCGTCTCGGGGAAATGCACGATGTACTTCTCGTCGGGGTTGCACGGCCACGCAACGTCGACGTCACCATCGGCAAGGGGTGCGCCGAGCGAGTGGACGCAGGGCACGAAATCGCCGTCGTCGCCGAGCACGTCCAGCGCGGCCTGGCCCGCCCGGGTCATGGTCCGCATGCTCACGGCCACGTACGGAGAGTCGGTGATCTCGACGCCGATGTAGGAGAGCGGCGAACCGAGGGGGCCCATGCTGAACGGCACGACGTACATCGTGCGGCCCTTCATGGCGCCCGTGAACAACCCGTCGAGGATGCCGCGCATCTCGGTCGGGTCCATCCAGTTGTTGGTCGGGCCCGCGCCCTCCTCGGTGGGAGAACAGATGTAGGTGCGGTCCTCGACGCGCGCAACGTCGGACGGGTCGGTGGCGGCCCAGTAGGAGTTGGGACGCTTCGCCGGGTCGAGCGGGACGAACGTGCCGGCGTCGACGAGGCCGTGGCAGAGGGCATCGGCCTCGGTGTCGGAGCCGTCGAACCAATGCACCGATTCGGGCTGGAGCAGTTCTGCCATTTCCTCGACCCAGGCCAGCAGTTGCTTGTGCTTGGTGGGTGCATTCTCAACGATCGACACAACTCACTCCTTCGTCCCCCGAGGTCCCCGAGAAGGGTCCGGAAAGTGTAGTGACGACACTTTCGGTTCCCCGATCCGGGCCGAACCAAGCGGCCGCCGCAGCGGCGGGAGCGTTCTCGCGATACGTCGCTCCGCTCCCGGCGGGCGGGCGCAGCTGGAGCGCTACCGGGCGTCGAAGGTCTGGATGAGACGGTCGAACTCGGTCTGCGCGTCAGCCGCGGTCGCGGCGGTGACGGCGACCAGGAAGGTCCGGTCTCCAGTGTCGATAGACGCGGCCACCAGCGGCTTGCCCGACGGTCCGGCGGCGGTGATCTCGTTCGCACGGAACCCGTGGACGCTGAGCGGCGCACCCGCGGTGACGGTGTCGCGCTGGCCCGAGTCCTTGACCTGATCGGTCCAGAACAACTCGGGATCCACCTGCGGTTGGTGGGCGAGGTGGCGGAGTTGCACGACGAGGACGGCTTCGCCGGTCCCGGTGTCGGTGGCCGTCAGTGGAGTGGCCCAGTTGGCGCGGCGGAGCTGAGGAAAGGTGTTGCCGGGGTCGGTCGCCACGATCCAGCCCGCGGGCGCGGCGATGCCGAAGCCGTCGCCGTCGATGACCTTGTGACCCTGCGGAGCGGCCGCGGGTGGACGGCCACCGATGCGGTTCGTCGTGGTGTCGTCGGACGCCATACCGACGATGACGACGACGAGCGCCGCGACCACGCCGACGGCGAGGATCGCGAGCCACGAGGACGCACGGCGATACCAGGGGGCGACGATCGTGCCGACGACCTCGGTCGTGGCTGCGGGCAGCGCGCGCGGCCCGGCGTGAGGGCTGGCGGGTGGCGAACCGGGCCGGTACCGCTTGACCGGCACCGGACTGGCGCCGGTGACCCGGGGTCCGGTGGCATCGGGCGCATTGGGCACCGCGGTCGGGACGGTGTGTCGGTGCGGATCCGCGATGGCGCTGGTGTTGGAACCCGCGCTGTTACCGGCCGGGGATGCAACGGTGGGGGCCTCGGCGATGAGGCGCATCGGGACGCCGACCACCGGGGCGCTCGGCGCCGACGGCTCGGCCGCCGCGATGTCGGACTGCGGATCTTCGACGGACCGTTCCGCGGTCAGCCCGCTGTCGCTCGAGGTCGCGTCGGACGCCGCGGTCGGGGCGACCGGCTCCCGCTCGGGTGAGGGCGGAACGGCAGGAACCGGAGGCTCGCCCCCGCGCCGGGACCGCAGGCTCCGTCCACTCGACGGCGCCGGTGTCGGTGTCGGTGTCGGTGTCGGGTGCGGCGACGGGCCCGGATCCACGCCGACCTCGCGACCGGGGGCGAGCACCGACGCACTGGCGACGAGCGGGGTGTGTATCACGGCCGGTTCGGACGACTCCACGGCCTCGTCCAGCCCGGCTGCGGCGGCCGTCGCCGCCGCCTCGTCCGCGGCCTCTGCCGCGACGTCGATCTCGGATTCGGCGATCAGGTCGACGGTCGGCTCGTCGTGCGTGATCTCGGTGTGGTCGGCCGCCGTAGGGACGGTGACCGGCTCGGACTCGACCGCAGCTGCTGCTGCCTCGCCGGTTTCCAGGGCGACGGGCTGATCCGCCGCGCTCGATGGCTCCGGTTCGGATACGGCGGCGTCGGTGGTGGTGTCGGCGTTGGTGGCTTCGGCGGTGGCGGGCTCGGGACTTTCGGCACCGGAAGCTGGGTCCTCGGCCGCGCCCGGCGGTTCGATGGTCGGGACCGGCGTGACCTTCGCACCCTCGGGCGGCCGCCCGCTGCGCGTCGGGTAGTCGAGGCCGGGGATCCCCTCGTCGACGACGTGCTCGGTCCAGGCGTCGCCGTCCCAGAACCGCAGCTCGTGACGACCCGACGGGTCACGGTGCCACCCGGCCAGGTTCCCGTCGTCCAGCCCCATATTTTCGGTACCTCTCGCCTACACCTGGATGTCCGGCGGCAGGGCCATGTCTTTCTCGGCCCCGCTACGAACTGCGGTGGCATTCCCGGACGCATCGAGATCGAAGTTCACGCGCTGGCCTTGGCGCAACATGCGGAAGATCGAACCTTCGAGCGCGTTCGACGCGAGCAGGACCTCGGTGCGTTCGGCGTTGGTGGTCACGACCACGCCCTCGCCGGATCCCGGATCGAAGCTCCGTACGACGCCCTGCATGACTACGGCTTCTGGACCTTGCCGGCCTTGATGCACGAAGTACACACGTGCAGCCGGACCGGCGATCCGTCGACGATGGCGCGGACCTTCTGCACGTTCGGGTTCCAGCGCCGGTTGGACCGACGGTGGGAGTGGCTCAGGCGTTTCCCGAAGATGGGCTTCTTGCCGCACACTTCGCAGACGGATGCCATGGTGTCGTCCTCAACTCTTGGTTCGGAAAGATGGATCGGGGGTCGGTGATCGGGGCGTGCCCGGCCTCCCCGGAAGGCATTGCAGGGTAGCAGCAAGCCGCCCGAGCAGGTCGGTCGACGCCTACGATGCGGCGCCATGG
>JBBQXR010000050.1:0-12988 GCA_038209455.1 Acidimicrobiia bacterium | reverse complement strand
GATCGTGCGGCCGGGTGAGCTTCGCACCGTCGCTCGCCCGCAGGTTGATCATCGTGCGGTCGAGGTCAAACGCCGGATCCGCGTGCGCAGCCCACAGGTACTGGGCGTAGGTCGCCCATCCCTCGTTGAGCCAGATGTCGGCCCACCGGCGGACACCGACCGAATCGCCGAACCACTGATGTGCGAGTTCATGGGCCACCGTCATCTCGGCATCGAGGTCGGTGCCCATCATGTCGCTGCCGAACAGCGACATTGATTGCGTCTCGAGGGCGTAGCCGAGTTCGGGCTTCACCACGACGGCGCCGTATTCGCCGAACGGATACGCGCCGAACCGCGAGCTGAAGAAATCGATCATCGATCCGGTCTTGGCGAACGTCCGTTCGTCGAACCGGTACGCGTCGTCCCGGAAGAAGTTGCGGATCGGCACACCGGCCGGGCTCGCTTCTTGTTGGCTGCGCATCGGAGCGATCACGACGGTGGCGAGGTAGGTGGCCATCGGTTGGTCCATCGACCAGTGCCAGGTCCGGTGACCTCGCGCGGCGTTGCGTCGGACGAGCCGCCCGTTGGACGCGACTGCGACCGAGTCGGGCACGGTGACCGCAATCGAGAACGTGGCCTTGTCGGCCGGGTGATCGTTGGCGGGGAACCAGGTCCGCGCCCCGACCGGTTCGCTCACCACGAAGACGTTCCCGTCCCGACTCCGCGTCCAGCCCAACTGTCCAGCGTCCTCGGTGTTCGGCTCGCTCGGGTCGGTGATCGTGTGGGGAACCCCGTGGTACTCGACGACGGTGGTGAACGGTCGCGTCGCGACGAGCCCGGTCGCGGGACGCACCACGAGCTTGGCCCGGTGGCGGGAAGTGCCGGCGCGGTGCCCGTCGACGGTCACCCGGTCGACGGTGAGACCGGAGAGGTCGAGATCGAAGGTCCGCAAGGTTCGGTTCGCGATGCTGTCGATCGTGGTGGTGGCCTTGATCTCCGGATTCGCGGGGGAGTAGTCGATGCGGATGTCGTAGTGGCTGACGTCGTAGCCGCTGTTCCCCGAACTCGGGAAGTACGGGTCACCGATCGACGCCGACCCCGCGGCACCCCGCGCGGTCGCGGACGCACGCGTCGGTCTGCTACTGGCGCAGGCCGAGCCCACCATGGCGGTCGCGAGCATGAGAGCGACCCGGGGGATCGCGCGGCGGGCCATCGCTCAATCCTGGTGCAGGACGAACGTCGTGCCGCGGACCACCGCGTAGCCTGCGACCATGACCGTCACCACTCCTGATCCTGCTGCCGACCTCGCTGCCGCCGATGTGGCGTGGAACCTCGAACCGTTGCTCGGCGACGGCGATGTGGACTCGCATCTCGCCGCCGCCACGAAGTTGGTGGACCAGATCGAGGCCGCCCGCGGCACGATCGCCTCGCTCGACGCGGCCGGTCTCGCGGCTCTGATGGACCGGGTCGCCGAACTCCAGGACCACCTGGGCCGGGCCGGTTCCTACGCCGGGCTCCGCTTCACCGTCGACACCACCGACGCCGAACGGGGCGCGTTGATGCAGCGGGTGGACGAGAAGTCGACCGCGATCGCGACCCGGGTGATCTTCTTCGAGCTGGAATGGGCTGCGGTGCCCGACGCCGCCGCCGAGGCGCTCCTCGCCGACGAGCGACTCGCGTTCTGTGCCCACTCGTTGCGGTCTGCCCGCCGCTATCGGCCGCACCTCCTGTCCGAACCCGAGGAGAAGATCCTCGTCGAGAAGGACATCACCGGCGCGAGTGCGTGGTCCCGGTTGTTCAGCGAACTCACCTCGGCGATCACTCTCGAACTCGACGGCGAGACGGTCGCACTCGAACAAGGTCTGTCGCGGCTGTCGTCGCCCGACCGCGCCGAACGGGCCGCTGCCGCCGCCGCGGTCACCGAAGGTCTCGAGCCCGGCCTGCGCACGCGGGCCTTCGTGTTCAACACGCTGCTCGCCGACAAGGCGTCGACGGACCGATTGCGATCGCACGACAGTTGGATCGCCAGTCGGAACCTCGCCAACGAAGCGAGCGACGAGTCGGTCCAGGCGCTCGTCGACGCGGTGGTGAGCCGCTACGACATTCCGCAGCGCTGGTACGCGCTCAAGGCGCAGCTCCTCGGCGTGGACCGCCTCGCCGACTACGACCGCAACGCGAGCGTGGCCGACGCCGAGGCCGAGTTCGGATGGAACGAAGCGCGCGAGTTGGTGCTCGACGCGTACGCATCGTTCTCACCGCAGCTGGCCGACGTCGCCCACCGCTTCTTCGACGAGTCGTGGATCGACGCGCCGATCCGTCACGGCAAGCGCCCCGGCGCGTTCTGCGCGTACACGGTGCCGTCGCACCACCCGTACCTGCTCCTCAACTGGACGTCGAGTCGCCGTGACGTGCTCACGCTCGCGCACGAGATGGGACACGGGCTCCACGCGTATCTGGCCCGCGAGCAGGGGATCTTCCACCAGACCACGCCCCTCACCCTGGCCGAGACGGCCTCGGTGTTCGGTGAGACGGTCACGTTCGGGCGCCTCATGGACGAGACCACCGAACCGAACGCGCGCCTCGCGCTCATCGCCGAGAGTCTCGAAGGTCAGATCGCGACCGTCTTCCGCCAGATCGCGATGAACCGCTTCGAGGACCAGGTGCACACGCACCGGCGGGAGGTCGGGGAGTTGAGCACCGACGACTTCGCGCACCACTGGACCGAGACCCAGACCGCGATGCTCGGCGACGCGGTCGAGATCACCGAGGGCTACCACACGTGGTGGTCCTACATTCCCCACTTCATCGGGACGCCGGGCTACGTGTACGCGTACGCGTACGGTCAACTGCTCGCGCTCTCGGTCTACAAGCGGTACGAGGAGGGCGGTGCCGCATTCGTGCCCGCGTACCTCGAACTGCTCGCGGCCGGTGGATCGAAGTCGCCCGAGGAGCTCGGGAAGATCGTCGACTGCGACCTCGCCGACCCCGAGTTCTGGGTCGGCGGCCTCGCCATCGTCGAACAGCAACTCGACGCCGCGGAGCGGGCGGCGGCCGACGCGGGACGCGTCGGCTGAGCCTCCTCGCCGGGCGGGTCGCGGTCGTCACCGGGGGCGGTGGCGGGATCGGGCGCGCCGTCTCCGAACGGTTCGCGGCCGAGGGCGCGCAGGTCGTGGTGGCCGAGATCGACGCGGCGCGCGCGGCCGAGACCGTCGCCGCCATCACCGATCGTGGTGGTGACGTCCGCCCGGTCGTCGGGGACGTGACCGACGCCGACGTGGTCGCCGGCCTCGCTCGTGATGCCGGACCCGTCGACATCCTCGTGAACAACGTCGGCCACTTCCTGGTGAGCGGGAACGATTTCCTCACCCATGGTCCCGACACCTGGGACGACCTGTACGCCACGAACCTCCGCCATGTGTTGCTCTGTACCCGGGCGTTCGTGGACGGCATGGTCGACCGGCGGCGCGGGAGCATCGTCAACGTGTCGTCGGTCGAGGGGTTCCGGGCGATCCCGAACCGGCCGGTGTACAGCGCGTTCAAGGCCGCGGTCACCGGGTTCACCCGCAGCCTGGCCGTCGATCTCGGCAACTCGGGGGTGCGGGTCAACGCCATCGCCCCCGATCTCACCGAGACCCTCCAGGTCCCGTACTCCGAGTGGGTGCCGGCCGACCAGGTCGACCGCATCCCGAGTTGGGTCCCGGCGGGTCGGTTCGGCACCCCCGAGGACATCGCCGGGGTCGCGCTGTTCCTCGCGTCCGACCTCGCGGCGTTCGTGACCGGCACCACGATTCATGCCGATGGCGGCTCGCTGGCCGCCGGTGGTTGGTTCCGACGGCCGGACGGCACTTGGACCAACCGGCCCATTGTGAGCTGACGCAGGGCCGGAATCGCCGATGGGCCCTTGTTCCATGGTTTGCCGATACGTACCCTTCGCCCGGATTCGGGAGTTGGGGGCGGGGATGGCAGGGACGACATGGCGATGGGTGCACGTCCGCCGCAGGTCGAGCGGCCGACCGAACCCGGATGGTGGTACGCGACCGATGGTCGCTGGTGGCCGCCGGAGACCCAACCGCCGGGCGGGTTCGCCCCGCAACCCGTGTATCAGGGCGGTGGTGGCAACGGCATGGGCATCGCTGCGTTGGTGCTCGGGTCATCGGCCTGGTGCTGGGTCTCGTGGCCCGCGGTCGCGCGAACCGATTCGGTCTGCCGGGAGGACTCGCGCTCGCCGGCGTGATCCACTCGATCATCGCGATCGTGCTCGGCGGCTACGGACTCTGGGTGCAGAACCGGGTGGTGACCGGGCTGAGCAACATCTTCACGAACCTGCCGCGCGACGCCGACCCCACGGTGAACGACGCGCGGATCGTGCATTGCAACACCGGGGGTGGGGGTACGCCGCGGGCCGACGGCACGCTCGTGAACCCCGACTCGTCGAAGCGATCGCTACTCGTCACCATTCGATTCCTCGACGCGAAAGGTCTGGAACAGTGCACGGGCAGCGAGACGATTCGTGACGTCGAACCCGGTCGTACGGCGCGCTGGTCGGTGACCGGGTACGTCAACGGCACGCCGGCTTCGTGTGCCGTCGGGACGACGGGCAGCCCCTTCGTCCCACCGACCGCCCCGCCGATCCAGCCGGTGACGCCGACCGGTTGACGTGCGCCGGGCCTCACGAGGTCCGAACCGGCGCTTCACGAAATGCTGACAACCTGCGGTGATGCTCGGATCCGTCGTCCGAGTCGCCGAGAGGTCAGCCATGCAGGTTTCCGTCCACCGCCGGTCACCCGCCGCCCACACCATCGGGGCTCGCCGGGGTGCGCCCGTCCTCGCCGCCGTTGCCCTCGGCGCAGTATTGGCAGCGTGTTTTCCCACTGCGCCGGTCACGCCGGTCGCCACGGTGGAGCACTCGCAGTTCGAGGGGTTCGACGTCGTCTCGTCCATCCCGGAACACCCGAACGGCCTCGCGTTCCTGTTCCACGGTCACTACGGCAGTGCCAACTTCGCGGAGCGGCCCGAGACGGTCGACGTCCTGAATCGGCTCACGGCCAAGGGCTACGGATACGTGAGCACCGACAGCACGGACCGGGTGAACAAGCAGTGGGATCTGGCCAGCGTGTCCATGACGGCCAATCCCGACCTCGCACGGCTCGCCCGCCTGCGGGCGCACCTCGTGGCGACGCAGGCGATCGCCACGACGACCCCGTTGGTCGCGATCGGGATGTCGAACGGCGGAGCGTTCACCGGGGTCTTCGTGACCGCGTTCGCGGCCGCCGGCTACCCGGTCCGGGCGGCCTGGATCTCGAACGCTCCGGTGACCGCTGCGGTCACCGGAGCGGGTGGGCTGCACGTTCCCACCGTGTTCACCGTGGCCGCGAACGACAGCGTGGTGAACACGCCACGCATCGCGTCCCAGCAGCGCGATCTCGCGGCGACCGGGCTCCGCTCGGCGCTGTACACGCAGACCGAGTCGCAGCTGGATCCGGTCCGCTTTCGCCGTATCCCCGGCGTTGACGCTGCGGCGGCGCAATCGATCGTCGATGCCTTCGTCGCGACCGGCGGCTGGGATGTGCGGGGCAGACGGATCGTCGCCACCGTGGCCGACGCCGAGCGGCTGGCCGGCACGGTCGTACTCCCCGCTTCAGTACGGGGTTCGACCAACGACATCAGCAGCGAGATCGCGATCACCCTTGCCGATCACGCGTTTTCGGCGACGTTCGCGGATCCGGCTGTCGCTTTCCTCACCGCCGCGACGTCCGACGCATGAACGAGAGCACCTTGGGGGAAATCCGGGAACCGGAGGTTTCCGGCGCGCCGCGGTGTGGGTACCGCTCGCGTGGGATCCGGTTTCGTCGCGAGGGGCACAGATGAGGAAGCTGCGGGTCGTGGTGCTCGTGCTCGCATGTGTCCTCTTCACCGGCGGGTGCGACTGGTTGATGTTCGGCGGGAATCCCGGTCGAACCGGCGCGCAGTTCGAGCCCGCGTTCACGGACGCGAGCATTCCCGGACTGCAGGCCTCGACAATCGCCTCGGTACCGGTCACCGGCCAGGTCGTCGTGCACCACGGGTTGGTGTTCGCGACGAGCGATGGGACCCTGACTGCATACGACGCCACCAGCGACGGCGTCGTGTGGTCGGCCGCTCTCCCCGCAGGTTCGACGGCCGGAAACGTCAGCGCGATCGACAGCGCAGGGAACACGGTCTTCGTGACGGTGGCGACCCCGACCAATCCCGTGCTGCTCGGATTCGATGTCGACGGCGTCCGTCACTGCGACTCGTTGTCGGAGTCGTGTCTCCCGATCTTCCGTGCCCCACTCGGAACGACGAACGGACCCGCCACCCCGCCGACCATCGACAGCGGGAAGGTCTTCGTCAACGGTGCGGCCACCGTGTTCGCCTTCGACGCCGCCGGGAAGACGAGTTGTGTCGATGCCGCCGGGACGCAGGAGTGCGCGCCGTTGTGGCAGGCGGCAACGGGTTTCGCTCGCGCGGGCGTCGGGCCGTCGGTGGCCAATGGTGTGGTGCACGATCCGGTTGCCGGCGGCGTCCGCGCGTTTGACGCCGCGACCGGCGCGGTGCGCTGGACCGACACGACCGACACGACCGCCACGGCCACGCCGAGTGTGGGGGACGCCCGGACCTACGTTCCTGCCGGTCCTGGAATCGAGGTGTTCCCGCGCGACGGCTGCGGTGCGCCGGTGTGTTCGAGCACGTACACGTTCGCGGCGGGAACGGCGGATCCGGTCGGCGACTTCCTCGGTACGCCGACGAGCGAAGGCTCCCGGGTCTATGCCACCAATGCGAATGGCTCGCTGTACGCGTGGCCTGCGAGCGGCTGCGGGGACCCGAGTTGCCAGCCGAGTCTTGCCACCGTGTCGAACCGTCCGACCGGTGGTTCGACCGACTATTCGCAGTCGGTGGCGAGTGGCAGTGGGACCTTGTTCGTCCTCGGACGCCAGGACCGCAGCGGCACCGACCACATGGTGTTGACCGCTCGCTCGTCCGACGACCTGCACCAGCTCCAGGAGTGGGACCTGGGCGCCGGTGATTTTGCGCCCGGCCTCTCGAGTCCGTCGGTCACGTTCGGGACTGCGTACGCCCCGATCGGCGGTGCGCTCGCGGCCGTGCATCCGCCTGCCGTCCGTCCGTTGGCATCGATGGCGACCTCTCCGCTCCCGCTCTCCCCGGCGTTCTCGCCCGGCACCTTCGATTACACGATCCCTTGCGCCGCCGGGACGAACACCGTGACGCTGGACCTAACTGCCGTATCCGGTGGCACCGTGCGGCTGACCGCGCCCGTCACCACCCCGGCGTCGGTCTCGCAGTCGGATCCGGTGAACCTCCAGGAGAACCAGGCAGCGGTGGTCGAGGCCGAGAACGGAGCGGGGCAGACCGCTCAGTATTGGGTTCGCTGTCTGCCGCACGACTTCCCGGCACTGAACGTCACGCCGCACCCGACGGCCGGGAGTCCGACGCCCGGTTGGTACCTGACCGCGAACCTGATCAACGACCACTCCTACGCCATGATCCTCGACACGCATGGCACGCCGGTCTGGTACAAGCGCGCGCCGGTCGGTGTCGCCCTCGACGTGAAGCCGTTCGGTCACGACCGGGTCGCGTTCGCCTCGGCGCCGACCAGCGGGTACGGCCGCACTCCGGGTGATCACTACGACGTCTACGACCTCGAGCAGCACCAGATCGCGGAGCAGGTGTCGGCCGTCGGCTCGCCGACCGACTTCCACGACATGATCGCCCTCCCGAATGGCGACCGGATGGTGCTCACCTATCCCATTCGTCACGGCGTCGATCTCACCGGCCTCAACGCAAGCCCACCACCCGGTGCGAACTCGGCGATCGCCGACTGCGAGATCCAGGAAGTGAATCCGCAGGGCCAACTGGTGTGGAAGTGGGATGCCACCGACCACGTGGATCCCGTCGCCGAGAACCAGTTCAACGGCGTCGACGTCATCAATGGCGAGAACGTCTACGACGTGTACCACTGCAACTCGATCGACGTGATCCCCGGTGGCGACGTGTTGCTCTCGATCCGCCACATGAACGCGCTGGTGCGCATCGGCCGCGCGGACGGCACGATCCAGTGGAAGATGGGCGGAACCACGAACAACAAGGACAACGCCCAGCACGTCACGGTCCAGAACTACCCGCAGGCGGCCACGTCGTTGCAGCACGACGCCCGCTACCTCCCGAATGGCGACATCAGCGTGTTCGACAACCAGACGATGGGAAGTGGGCCGGCACAAGGCGTCGAGTTCGCTCTCGACCTCGCCGCCGGTACCGCGCATCCCGTCTTCCAGGTGGGATCACCCGAGAACAAGAAGAGCTTCGCCACCGGCGACTTCCGCCGGTATCCGGACGGACACAGTCTGGTGTGTTGGGGCTTCACGGCGTTCGGTGGTCCGGTCCCGCTGGTGTTCAGCGAAATCGACGCCGCGGGAAGCGACGTGCTCGACGTCGGCTTCGTGAACGGCGATGCGCCCTACCGAGCGGTGAAGGCGCCGCCGACGACCTTCGACATCAACGTCCTGCGCGCCGACGCCGGCCGGCCGTAGCCGCCCCCGGCTCCGGGTGCGTGTGACCGAAGCGCCTACCGCAGCGCCGATGGCGTGAACACCACGATCGGTCCGGAGAGCGGGATCAGGAACGCCGAACCCGCGTGCGCTCGCGATGTGGAACCGATCGGTGCCGCGCCACTGCGATGGCATCTGGCGCCACGTCGTGAGGTCGGCAGTGACCCACACCGACGAGACGGCGGGCCCTTCCTTGCCGTGTGTGACCGGGAACTGCGCGCCGCTCAGCACCCACCAGTGGCCGATGCGTCCGATGCCGGTGAGGTCCGCGCGTGGATACCGCCGCGCAAAGCCGCCTACCTGGTGCCAGTGCCGCGCGTCGCGTGAGACGACGAACCGCCCGAGCGGGTTCTACTTCAAGGGAGAGCCGGTACCCGTTGACGCTTCGATGTGCGGATCGCAGCACCGGGACTGACATCCGCACATTGAAGACCGCCCGCCCCGCACGCGCACCGTCCGGGGCGTTCCGCAGAACACTTCGGGTCAGTAGCGGGCCATCTCGGCGCGGAACTGGTCGAGTCCCATGGAGCCGAGGTTCAGCGCGTAGCGGTGCCAGTCCTTCAGGGAGAAGTCCGCGCCGTGGCGCGCCTTGGCGTCGGCGCGGCTTTCCAACCACACCCGCTCGCCGACCTTGTACGAGATCGCCTGGCCGGGGATGCCGAGGTACCGGTCCACCTCCGAACGCATGAACTCCTCGGCGAACATCGCGCGGTCGATCAGGAACGGCAACGCGAGTTCGGGCGTCCAGCGTTCGCC
The DNA here is from genome assembly GCA_038209455.1 of Acidimicrobiia bacterium. Taxonomy (GTDB): domain Bacteria; phylum Actinomycetota; class Acidimicrobiia; order IMCC26256; family JAENVU01; genus JAENVU01. Next base: position 3,668 of record JBBQXR010000050.1, on the reverse strand, counting down.
GGGGTGGTACGACTCGCCTGCGGGGATCGGGAGTTCGAGGTGCATGCCGATGTCGACGATGACGCGCACGGCGCGCATCGCCTGCGCGCGCAGCATGCCGAGTTCGTAATCGGGGTTCTCGAGGTAGCCGAGTTCGCCCATGAGTCGCTCTGCGTAGAGCGCCCACCCCTCGCCGTGTCCCGACGACCATGCGAGCAGCCGTTGGAAACGCGTGAGTTCGTCGGCGAGGTAGCGGACCTGGCCCACCTGGAGGTGGTGGCCGGGAACGCCCTCGTGGTAACAGATCGACACCTCACCCCAGAGCGGGAACCGCGTGTTGCCCATCGTCGGGTACCAGGTGCGGCCGGGCCGGGTGAAGTCTTCGGACGGTCCCGTGTAGTACATCGCCGAGGCGCCACCGGGCGGCGCGATCATCGCCTCGACCGTCTGCACCGGCTCGGGGATGTCGAAGTGCACGCCGTTCATCTCGCCGATGGTGCGGTCCATCAGGTCCTGCAACCACGCGCGCAGGTTGTCCTCACCCTCGATGGCTCGGGCGGGGTCGGTCTCGAGCAGTTCGATCACCTCACCGACCGAACCGTTCGGCAGGATGCGCGCCGCGACCTGACCGACGGCGTGCTCGATCCGGTGCAGTTCGTCCCAGCCCCACTGGTAGGTCTCGCGCAGGTCGAGGACGGTGCCGTTGAAGATGCGGGCACCGATTGCGTAGCGCTCCTCGCCGACGGCGTCGCGCTCGGTCGCGTCGGGCGCGTACTCGGACGCGAGATGCCGGGAGAACGATGCCAGCGCCGCGGTGGCGCGGGTGGCCGCGTCTCGCGCGTCCGACACGAGTCCGTCGGTTCCGAGTCCGGATTCGGCGAGGCGGTCGGCGAGGTCGTCGAAGTACGGAGCCGTCGCCGCCGGGTCGAGGCCGGCCCAGACGTCAACCTGCTGGATCGTGCCGGTCACCTGCCGTTGGGATGCGACGATGCCTCGACGCCGCCCCTCGGTGAACGCCGTCTCCAGGCTGGCGAGACACTCGGGCACGCGTGCCATGCGGGCCACGAGCGTCGACCAGTCGGCCTCGGTGACCGTCTGGAGCATGTCGAATGCCTCGCGCACCGCTTGGACCGACGAACCGAGCACCGCGATCGAACGCAGGTGTTCACCCCGATCGTGCAGTTCGACGGCCACTTCCAACCGCTCGCGGATCACTCCTGCGGCCACCCGGTCGGCGTCCGACTCGATGGTGATCGTGTCGAGTGCGTGCAGGGTCAGCCGGTCGTGGTCGGCGCGCTCGGCGGCGGCGTCGGGGGAGAAGTCGGTCAGTTCGTGGTCGTGACCGGTGATGCCGTCGAAGGTCGCGGCCATCGGATCGAGCCGCGCGTAGGCCTCCACGTACTTCTCCGACAACTCGTTGATTGGTGCACTCACGCGGTTCCTCCATGACGTCTCGCTCGTGCTTCCCCATTGCACACCGTTTGTCGCCCTGAGCGCGCTCAGCGCATCTGAGGTGACAAACGCTCAGGTGGCGGGTGGGGTGAGTGGTGGTCTTCGGGGCTTGTTGTTCTGATCTCGCACGCTACCGTCGGCTCCGTGGCTGCTCAGTTCATCTTCACGATGCGCAACTTGTCCCGATTCCACCCGCCGGATCGGCAGGTGCTCGAGAACATCAACCTGTCGTTCTACCCAGGTGCCAAGATCGGGGTGCTCGGTTCGAACGGCGCCGGGAAGTCGAGCCTGCTGCGGATCATGGCGGGGGAGGACGACGGGTTCAGCGGCGAGGCGCGCCTCACGCAGGGCTTCACGGTCGGGATGCTCCATCAGGAGCCGCAACTCGACAACGCCAAGGACGTGCTCGGCAACGTGATGGACGGGGTCGGCGAAACTGCGGGTCTGCTGGAGCGGTACGACGCCGTCCTCGCCGGCTGGGCCGATCCCGATGCCGACTACGACAAGCTCGGCACCCAGCAGGCGCAGCTCGAAAAGGAGATCGAAGCCGCCGGCGCCTGGGACCTGAAGCGCACCATCGACATCGCGATGGACGCGTTGCGGCTCCCGGCTCCGGAGGCCGCGGTCGACGTGCTCTCGGGTGGTGAGCGGCGCCGGGTCGCCCTCTGCCGGCTGCTGCTGTCCCGTCCCGACCTCCTCCTCCTCGACGAGCCCACCAACCACCTCGACGCCGAGTCGGTGGCGTGGTTGGAGCGGTTCCTCGGCGAGTACCACGGCACCGTCGTCGCCGTCACCCACGACCGGTACTTCCTCGACAACGTGGCCGGGTGGATCCTCGAACTCGACCGCGGCAAGGGCATCCCGTGGGAGGGCAACTACTCCTCGTGGCTGGAGCAGAAGGAAGCCCGCCTCGCGCAGGAGGAGAAGTCCGACCAAGCACGCCAACGGACGCTGGCTCGGGAACTCGAATGGATCCGTCTCGCGCCGCGGGCCCGTCAGGCCAAGGGCAAGGCACGGCTCAACGCGTACGAAGCGTTGGTGGCCGAGGCCGAAGGTGTGGCCGAACGCGCCGAGCAACTCGTCATCGCGATTCCCGCCGGCCCGCGCCTCGGTGACGTGGTCGTGGAGGCCGAGCACCTGCGCAAGGGCTTCGGGGACCGTCTGCTCATCGACGACCTGTCGTTCACGTTGCCGCGCGGTGGCATCGTCGGGGTCATCGGTCCCAACGGCGCGGGCAAGACGACGCTCTCCAAGATGATGATCGCCGCGGCGGCCAAGGCCGATGCGGAACCGGTCGACGCACCGGACGACGGAACCTTGCGCGTCGGGCCCACGGTGCAACTCGCCTACGTGGTCCAGAGCCGTGACTCGCTCGACCCGAACAAGACCGTGTTCGAGGAGATCACCGGCGGGGCCGACCACATCGTCGTCGGTGGGCGCGAGATCCACTCGCGCGCCTATGTCGCCGGCTTCAACTTCAAGGGGTCCGACCAGCAGCAGACGGTCGGCAAGCTCTCCGGCGGTGAGCGCAACCGGCTCCACCTGGCCAAGGTCCTCACCCAGGGCGGCAACGTGTTGCTCCTCGACGAACCCACCAACGACCTCGACGTCGACACGATGCGCGCGCTCGAGGACGCGTTGCTCGCGTTCGCCGGCTGCGCGGTGGTCATCAGCCACGATCGGTGGTTCCTCGACCGCATCGCCACCCACGTCCTCGCGTTCGAGGGCGACTCCGAGGTCCGCTGGTTCGAAGGCAACTTCTCCGACTACGAGGTCGAACGCCACAAGCGCCTCGGCGCCGAAGCCGACCAACCGCACCGCATCAAGTACAAGCCGTTGGTCCGATGAGAGCCGAGCGGACATGACGGAGCGGGCCGGTATCGAGTTGGTGCCCGACAAGGTCGTCGCGGGCGGCGAGGCGTTGGCGCGTGACGCCGACGGTCGCGTCGTCCTCGTCGAAGGAGCGATTCCCGGCGAGCGGGTGAAGGTCGAGATCTTCAACGCCAAGAAGACGTTCGCACGCGGGCGCATCCTCGAGGTGCTCGAGCCGTCGCCGAACCGCGTCGAACCCCCGTGCCCGCACGTGGCCGCGGGTTGCGGCGGCTGCGAGTGGCAGCACATCTCCACTGCGGCCCAACCCGGGTATCGGCGCGACATCGTGGTCGACGCGCTCACCCGCATCGCCAAGCTGCCGGACGCGGCATCGTTGGTGCGCGAGCCGGTCGTGTTGCCGGACG
>JBBQXR010000049.1:0-13081 GCA_038209455.1 Acidimicrobiia bacterium | reverse complement strand
ATCGAACCGAGCGCGCCGTTGACCGAGTCGAAGCCCCGCACGGTCGCGAATCCCCGGTTGGCGGCGGGGGAGCACGCGCGCGGCAAGGCGGAGACCTTCGGTGCGTACGACCTGTACCTCCTCCTCGCCTCGCGCATCGATCCGGCCGCTGCGCTCAGCGCGGCTTTGGACTGGGGCGGTGGGCGGGTACAGGAGTTCCGGTCGCGGCCGCACGTGTATCGACGGAGTCGTGGTCCCCGAGCGTCCCTCACGCGCGGCGGCCATGATGGCCGACTTCGTCCGCTGGAATGCCGCGCTCCCGGCCGCGATGGCGAGCATCGGCCGACGGGGCGAGGGGATCACGTTCCGCAGCTGTGACCCCGGCGCGCAGTCTGCGCTCACGTCACCCGACGCGGCGATCAAGCGGTCGGGCGTCCTGCTCGACATCCACAGCGAGCTCGAGGGGGGTCTCGTCGCCGAGCTCGCCCGGGCCGGTCGTCCGGTGTCGGCGGCGAGCTGCTTCGCGTCCGAGATCGCCCGGTCGCCCCAGATCGGTCTGCTGATCCAGGTACCGGAGCACGACCTCACTCCGGCGATGGCCCGCGCCGCGGTGGACGAAGCCGGCACCAGCGCACGCGACCTCTGTCTCGGTAGCGCGCAGTAACGCGCCGACCGAGACGGCCCACCGTTCGCCGTCGCCACGGTCCACACCCGCGCACCCCGAGGTGCCCTGCATCGGTAGCGCCGATCCGACCCGTGTCCTCGATCCGGGACGGGTCGTCGACGGCGAACGACCACGCGAGGGCCGGTGAGCGTCCCGGGGCGACGCCTGAAGTGACCCCGGTCGCATCAGCACGTTGCGCGGACGACGATCCCGACGGATGCCCCGACGGGCCGACAGAATGATCGGCAGCGTGCGCCGTCCCGAAGCTCCGCCCCAACCGAGCAACGCTCGATCCGCGCTGCCCACCGTGGCGATCGCGCTGGCCGGGATGCTCACCTGGCAGGCCGTCGAGATGCTGCTCGACCTCCGAGGTACCGCATCGCGATTCCAGTTCGACGGGTGGCTCGACCAATCGCCGTCCCGCCTCGTGGTGTTCGCGATTGCGGTCGGCGCGCTCGTGGCGGCCGGGTTGCTGCTCCATCCCCGGACCCGACGGATCGGTGCGCTGATCGCGACGGTCGGACTGGCTGGTTTCGGCGTGTATCTCGGCTGGATGTGGATCCGGGGCGATCCGGTCCAGTGTCTGTGCCAGGTGGACCGGGGCCATGGGAGTTCGTTTTCGCGTGGCGAAGCGATCGTGATCGTGGCGGCGGTCGCCGCGATCGCCGCGTCCGTGGCGCTCGCCACTCGATCGACGCCGCGCCGTGGCCGACGTCAGGGCGGGCATCGGTAGCCTCGCGAACCATGCGAACGATCTTCCCCGTCTTGGCGATCGGACCACAGACGCGGAGCGACGTTGCCGTCGCGGTGGCACAGGTCGTCATGGGGTGCTGGACGGACGCCTGAGCGCCGACTACTGGCGAGATACGGTGCGCCATCGCCGCCGAGACCGAACGCCGATCGTCGCGCACCGTCGTCATGGTGTTCGTCGGTGTGCAACTCGGGATGATCCTGAGCACGCTCGACGGAACGATCGTGGCGACCGCGCTGCCGACGATCGGTCGCGATCTGGGTCACGAGTCGGCGCGCGCGTGGATCATCACCGCGTACCTGCTTGCACAGGTGGCGACCATGCCGATCTACGGCAAGGTGGGTGACCTCTACGGCCGCAAGCGGGTCTTCCTGTTCTCACTCGCGCTGTTCACCGTCGGCTCCGTCCTGTGTGGCGCAGCGCAGACCCTCGGCCAACTGATCGCATTCCGATGCGTGCAAGGCCTGGGGTCGGGCGGCCTGGGGGTGCTGGCGATGGCGATCGTCGCCGACGTGGTCCCGGCCCGCTCCCTCGGTCGGTGGCTCGGCTACCAGGGTGCACTGTTCGCGGTCGCGAGCCTCATCGGACCGCTGACCGGCGGAGTCTTCGTCGATCACCTGAGCTGGCGGTGGGCGTTCTACGTGAACCTGCCGATTGCCGCGGCCAGTGCGTTCATCGTCTTCGACAAACTGCACGTTCCCTACCGGCGCATCGCCCACGCGATCGACTACCTCGGTGCGGTTCTGCTCACTGCGTCACTCGGGGCCGTCGTCATCGCGGCGAGCATCGGAGGCCGCGACGCGAGTTGGACGTCGCCGGAGATCGTCGGTCTGTTCGCGTTCGCACTCGCATGCTCGGGTCTCCTGATCGTGCGCGAACGGCGCGCCGCCGAACCGGTCCTGCCGCTGCGGATGTTCGCCGCGCCGGTGGTGCGGATCGCGAGCCTGATCAACCTCACGACCGGTGCGCTCTTCGCCTCGGGCATCTACTTCCTGCCGGTCTTCCTCCAACAGGTCGCGGGCGTGAGTGCGACCGAGTCGGGACTCCTGCTGATCCCGTTCATGTTCACCACGGCCTTCACGACGCTGGTGGCCGGAGGCCGGGTGGAGGCAAGCGGGCGCTATCGGATCTGGCCCATCGTCGGCTCGTTGCTCGCGGTGTTGGGGACCGCGCTGCTGGCGACGCTGACGCGCGATTCGTCGGTGTGGGTCGCGGCCGGGTTCGGCGCAGTGTTGGGCAGTGGGATGGGCTTCATCATGCAGACGTCGTTGCTCGCGCTGCAGAACGGCGTGGACCCGCGCGACCTCGGGGTGGCGACGTCCACCGCCTTGCTCAGCCGCATGCTCGGCGTCACGCTCGGCGCGGCGGTACTCAGCGCGGTGTACCAGGACCGCGTCGGGGCGGTGAACACGGTCGCATCCGTGGCCCACGCGATCCCTGCGGTGTACATGGTGGGGCTGCCGGTCGCCGTCGTCACCGTCGTGCTGGCGCTCCGCCTGCCGGAGCACGCCCTGCGCGATCACACCGGGTTCGATCCCGTGGCCGTCGACGGTCTCCAGCCGTAGCGCGACCTCACCGGACCGCGGCGGTCACGCTGGGTGGTCGCATTGGGCGAACTTCATCGTCTGCTCATCGTTCGCATACGTGCGGATCATGCGGATTTGGTAGTCAGGACGGTATCGAACCCCGAACGAAATCCGGTCGAGCGCTCGCGTCCCGACGTGCCCGCCCGACGTTGCTCCTGCTCGCCACCGTCGTCGCGCTCGCGTTGTCGGCGTGCGCGACGGGGAACTGGTCGGTCGCGCCGACGCCGGCGCCGATCCGTGCGATCCACGCTGCGTTGCTGAAGAACGGGCATGTCTTGTTGATCCAGGGGTCCGGGAACGACCCGGACACGTTTGCGGCGGGGACGTTCAGCACCGTCGAATGGGATCCGGTGGCCGACACGTTCCGTTCGATACCGACGCCGTACGACATGTTCTGCTCGGGTCACGTCACCCTGCCGAACGGGGACCTCCTCGTCGCCGGCGGCGTGAACGCGTATCCCGACGTCGCGACCGACACCACCTACTCCGGCTCGAAGCACGCGTACCGCTTCGACGTTGATCGTCACGAGTACGTGCAGGTGCCCGACCTCGCCGAAGGGCACTGGTACCCGACGCTCGTGAACCGCGGCGATGGGACGACGATTGCCGTGGGGGGCCTCGACGAGAACCGGGTGCTCCAGAGCGACTACCAGGTGTTCGATCCGACGGCGAACAACGGCGCGGGGGACTGGAGCGCGCAGGCCAAAACGGCCGAGTTCTTCCCGACCTACCCCGCCCTGCACCTCCTGCTCGACGGGTCGTTCCTCTACAGCGGGGTCTCGACCTTCGGGACCGGCGGAGAGCCACCGGGGATCTGGGACGCGACCGCCAACACGTTCACCCCCATCGCCGGACTCACCGATGCGGACCGCCGCGACATGGGTGCCTCGGTGTTGCTACCGCCCGCTCAGGATCAGAAGGTGATGGTCATGGGCGGGGGTCAGCACAACAACGACCAGATGGTCGCTACCGCGAGCACGGCCATCGTCGACATGAAGCAGCCGACGCCGACCTTCGTGCCCGGCCCGCCGATGAGTGAAGGGAAGCAATACGTCAGTGCCGTCACACTCCCGGATCGGACGGTGTTGCAGACCGGGGGGAGCAACGAGACCTACCTCGCCAACGAACGACCCGACTTCGCGTTCCGGTATTCCGCGCAGATCTTCCATCCCGACACGATGACGTGGGAGGTCGCGGCCAAGTCCACGGTCGGCCGCACCTACCACTCGGAGGCACTGCTGCTCCCCGACGGACGGGTCGCGACTTTCGGAGGTAATGCGTCGAACACGAAGACCGGCTTCGAGATGCGGATCGAGATCTTCACGCCGAACTACGTGTCCAAACTGCGCCCGGTGTTGAGCGTCGCAGGCGATGCCGCCACCGTCGCCCGCGGCGGGACCACGACCTTCACGTCGGATCAGGCCCTGAAGTGGGTCGAACTCGTGCGACCAGGATCCGCAACGCACTCGAACGACCCGGACCAACGCTTGGTTGACATGCCGTTCACGCAGACCGGCACCAGCGTCACCGCGTCGCTCGATGCGAACCCCAATCTGACCCCGCCGGGCTGGTACATGCTCTACGGCGTCGACGCGCAGAACACGCCCAGCGTCGCGACCTGGGTGCAGGTCACCTGAGTCGTCGGTTCAGTTGGCGGATCGGGCGCGGGGTCGCTCGCCGGATCCGCGGGAGCGGCGGGCGGCGCGGCGGCCGGTCGCGCGGGATCCTTGGCGGGTCGCTGGGCGGGCGCGGCCGCGGCCGACTTCGGTGTCGGGGCCGCCGAGGCCGCGGTGGCTGCGGGCGCGGTGAACACGCCCCCGATGACCGACGCCGCGCCGACGGCGAGACCGGTCAACGCGGTTCCGATCATCGGCGGTATCGAGACACCGCCCAGCGGGCTCTGGGCCAGGAGCGAGAGCGGGCCCATCGCGAGCCGAAGCCGTCCGATGGAGAGGTTGAGGAACGCACGGACGACGTCGGGATCGAAGTGCGTCCCGCTACAGCGGGCGATCTCCTCGCGCGCGGCCGTTGCCGGGATCGGATCCTTGTAGGAACGTGCCGACGTGATCACGTCGAACACGTCGGCCACCGCGACGATCCGCGCCGCGTAGGAGATGTCGGTGCCGGAGAGGCCGGTCGGATAGCCCTCGCCGTCCCAACGTTCGTGGTGTTCGCCGACCGCGCGTCCCCACTCGCCGAGCCACTCCTTCAACGGCGCCACGAGCCGGTCCCCGGCCGCGGGGTGCCCCTTCAGGATCTCCCATTCCTCGTCGGTCGGTTTGCCGGATTTGTTGAGGATCTCGTAGGGAACCTCGAGCTTGCCGATGTCGTGCAGAAGTCCGGCCCAGTGCAGCAGCTCGATCTCGGCGGGCTGAGCGCCAGCTCCTCACCGATCATCTGGGTGTAGGCGCGTACGCGCTCCGAATGTCCGCGCGTCATGCGATCGTGCGCGTTGAGGGCAGCGACGAGTTCGAGCACGCGCTCGACCGCCTGCGCGGGCGTCGCTCCGACCCGACCTACTTTCGCGTCGTCGACGACCACCTGGAGTCGGCGCACCGTCCCCGATCGGAGCGCGATCTTGAATCGTGACGGCGCCTGATCTGGGAAGACGAGTGAGAGCCGGAGGAGGGCACTGAGGGGCAGGAGGCGCCGGGAGAGCTTGTCGAATCCGATGCGGACGAGCGTCGAGAGTCCGCAGAGTCCGACCCACCACCCGAGATAGCCGACGAGCGATTCGGATGGTGCCTGCACCACTCGGCTCGCGACGATGACGAAGAGCACCGACGCCGCGATCGGGATGAGTGCGATCGCGAGGCGGATCGACGCAGCCGCGACCGGATGCGGCGTCCATCGGGGCGCCGACTGGGCACCCTTGGGCGCGAGCGATTCTGCGGATGCAGCCCCGACCGGTGGCATCTGGTCACATCGGCACGGTCTGATGGCATCTGATGCCCCAGAAACCCGCCGATTCACGAACTGTCGGACAAATGCCACGCGATCCTGCGGCCATCTCGGTCACGTAACCTCGGGGTGACCTCGATGCGAGGCCAGAGGCGGCCACGCTCCGCTTCCCACCAGCAGCGGGGTGCGCATGGGGCAGTCCAGGAACGCAGGGCCCGACCCGTCCGGGACCACGCCGGACGACATCAACCGGCCCGTCTGGAATCGGTCGACGAGCGATTTCGAATACCAACTCGGCTGGTTGGACCGCGGCGAGGAGACGTCGATGCTGCGCGTCGCCGACGAAGTCCGCGGCGGGCCGCTCCTCGACCTCGGGGTCGGTGGCGGTCGCACCACCTCGCTCCTGCGGATGCTCAGCGCCGAGTACGTCGGGGTCGACTACACGCCGTCGATGATCGAGAGCTGCCGGCGCCGCTTCCCGACGGAGCGCTTCGAACTCGCCGACGCGCGCGACCTCTCCGTGTTCCCGGATGGGTACTTCGCAGCGGTCCTCTTCGCGTTCAACGGCATCGATGCGGTCGGTCATGAGGATCGGCAACGCATCATCGGTGAAGTCCGGCGGGTGCTGCGTCCGGGTGGGTACTTCGTCTTCAACTCACACAACCATGACGGTCCCTCCTTCACCGACCGACCGTGGAACCTGCGCCCACTCACACCGATGGCGCCACGACGGATCGCGTACAACGTCCTGCGCAGGGTTGCCGAGCTGCCCGTCAGTGTGGCGAACTTCCGTCGTCTCCAGGCCGGGTCCTCCGACGATGGGACGCACGCGATGTACCCGTCGGCATCGCACCGTTTCGGCCTCGTCGTCTACTTCACGACCGTGGCCGCCCAACGCGAAGCGCTGGCCGAGGCGGGATTCGACCCGGTCGAGATCTACACGGATCTCGACGGTGCACGCATCGAAGCGACCGCAGACACGCGCCGCAACGTGTGGCTCTACTTCGTGGCCCGAGCCACCTGAGCCGATCGCGACTGCGTCGCAATTGTCGAAATGCCGCGTGGTAGGAACTCGTCATGCTCTTCAGCGCTCACGTCGCGAATACGAGCCCGCTTTCGGCCCTGCGTCGGAAAACCCCCCAACCGACCGGCGTCCCGGGTCTGCGGTCGGCACGGACGGCGACCTGCGCGCCGTTCACGCCCGGCGTGCTCCCGCGACCACAGCTCGGACGCGAGGGGATGGTCGCGTGTTGGCAGGATGCATCGTCCCTCGATCGTTTCCTGGCCGATCACCCCACTGGCCGGGCCTTCGCCGACGGCTGGCACGTACGGATGGAACTCGTTCGTGCCGCCGGTGTGTGGCCGGGGATCGACGACAACATGGTCGAACTCGCCGGCAACAAGGCCAAGGACATGACGGGACCCAGCATCGCAATCACGATCGGCACCGCGTACCTGCGCACGGTGATTCCGTTGGTGCGCGTGAACAGCGGACTCGAGGATCAGTTCCTCGAGACTCCCGCCGGGCTCTGGGGCACGCAGCTGACCAACCTTCCGCAGCGGCTCGTCGCAACGATGACGATTTGGGAGAGTGCCGACGCGGCGGTCGACTACATCCGGGCCGGAGCACACGGTGCCGCGGTCGCGGCCCACTACGACCCTGCGAAGGATCCGACGGGTCACACGTTTGTCACCGGTGGTGGCTTCTTCGGCTTCCGGCCGCTTGCCACCTCTGGTTCGGTCGAGGGGAAGAACCCGTTGCCGGCCGATCTCCTCGCCGGACTCTTGTAGCCGGAACTCGGTCCTACGCCGCCGGGAGCTCGCGGCCTGGTCAACGACTCGGTCTCCGCACGGCATCGGGCTTTCTGCCACGTATTCTGCATCTCCCGCCCTCGTGGGGCATGCAGAAGACCGGGTTGACCAGGCGCGACGCGCGCGTGCGGAACGGATTTCGTCAGATCGGGAACGCGGCGCGTTGCGCGATCGGGTGCATCAACTGGTAACTCGGGTACATGGGTCGGCAACCCAGGGTCTCAGAACACCCCGCATGGGTCTCGGTGCCTTGACGTCCATGGCATCCGGAGCACGAAGACCACACCGAGCTGTTCGAGCAGCGCATCGATCTCCTCGGTGGCCTTGACCATGAGGTCTCGATCGGGGGCTCCTCGCGGAACCCCGGCTCGATGTCGTGGAGCAGCATCGGCAACTGACCCCGATCCTCGCAGTGGACCCAGGCAATCGCCTGGAGCAGCTCGCGCCGAAGGTCGCGATCGATAATTGCGATACGAAAGGACTTCCAATCCTGGCGTCGCAACGACTGGCAGGGTCAACGCAACCGCGCCGTTCGGAGGGCCACCGCTTCGCCAGGCGCATCCCATACGGTCATCCTGCGATCGCGGCGGGCCAAGGCAGAATCAGCCGGTGAAGTTCGGGTCGCGATTCACTGCCGTGGCGGGCTTCGCCTCGGCCGATGGCGCAGCCGGCGCAGTCGTCGTCGTGGTAGATGTCGAAGTCGACGTAGACGTCGACGTAGACGTCGACGGGGTCACGAAAGAACATGGTGCGCCGGTCGTGAACGACACATTCGCGGCCCCTGGGCCTGTGTTCGTGCCGGTTGAGGCACTGTGGGCAGGTACGAGCGACGAACCGCCCCCGCCACTTGCGCCACTCGTCGTGTAACCAGCCGCTCCACCGCCACCGCCGGCGAAACCGCCGCCGCCGCCGCCGCCACCGTCACCGTCGGCCCCTGCCGAACCCCCGGATCCACCCGCGCCACTGTCTGCCCCCGCGTTGCCAGCCGACGCACCTCCAACAGGAGCGCTCGCGGTACCACCGGCACCACCGGTCGTTCCCACTCCCGGGTCTCCGCCGGTTGCTACTGAGGTGCCCCCGGAAACTCCTGCATTCCCGGTCGCGCCAGCGGCGGCACCATCGGCACCAATGCCGCCAGGGCCACCAGCTCCGCCTCCACTGCCACCAGCTGCCACGATGAGGCGCTCGCCGCTCTGGGAAATCGCGGATGCGCCGCCGCCGCCGCCGCCGCCCGCACCGAGACCGCTTCCGCCGCCACCACCAGCTCCCGAACCCGTACCGCCGCTCCCGCCCGCTCCGACGGTTCCGTCAGCGCCGACGCCGGCAACGTCGACATCGATGGATTCACCCGGGGTCACCACGACCTCACCCGTGACCACAGCACCGGCTCCGCCGGTTCCCCCCGCATTGCCGAGGTAGCTGCCGCCCGCGCCGCCGCCGGCGCCGCTCAGTTGGAAGGTCGCGCACGTCACTCCCGACGGTACCGTCCATGAAGTCGATCCCGGACCGAAGTTCACCGTTGTGGCTGCCGCGGCCGTCGGAGCCAAGCTGGCGCCGATCAACAGGACCGAAGCGCCTACGCCGGTGACAGCGAGTGCCAGGCCAGCGAGCACCCTCGGCCTCGGCGTTGAGCCCGTGGTCGGACGAGTTCCAAACGAAGAGCTCATGAGAATCTCCACCAGTCGAGTGAGGTGCACCTGCCGCGCTGGATCCACAGCGTAGAGCGCATTGCCTTGGGAATTCGAGGACCATCACACTGCGCGCGATGTGCGGCGACGAGTCACGGTCGGGCTGGTGCTGGCGGCGACGTAGTGTTTGCCACAATGCCGAAGGCCCACCCGGGAAAGAGCATGGCGACTCTCGTCGTCCTCATCACGATCGGTGGTGTCGCATGTACCTCGGGCACCAGCCGCCATTCGGCGGCATCAGCCACGACCGGCCTGCCCACGCAGTCCGCCGTTGCGACCGCGCCCCCGGGCGCGCTGGTCGCCACCGCAATCCTGCGCCGCGTCATTGTCCGCGACCGACCGGATGGGCCAGGTGTGCACATGCTCGCCAATCCGTCCGAGTCTGGCGCACCGCTCACGTTCCTGGTGACCCACCAACGAGGAGCGAACCTAGAAGTGCTCCTACCGACCCGCCCCAATGGCTCTACGGGATGGATCAGCGCGAAAGATGTCACCGTCGCCGCCGACCCCTATCGGATCGTGGTGCAACTCGGTGCGCACCGCCTGATCGCGTACAAGGGAGGTGCGGTCGTGCTCGATGCCCCGATCGGCGTCGGCACCCGGACTGCTCCGACACCGGGCGGCCGCTACTACATCAAAGAACTTCTCAAGCCGTCGGACCCGAATGGCCCTTACGGACCCCATGCATACGGTCTCTCCGGGTTCTCAAATGTGATCACCAAGTTCGCCGGCGGCGACGGCGTCATCGGGATCCACGGCACCAACGAACCGCAACTCGTGGGCACCGACGTGAGCCACGGCTGTATCCGACTGAGGAATGAAGATATCGAGAAGCTCGTGCCGCTCTTGCCGCTCGGTACCCCGGTCGATATCCAGGCGTAGGTCGGCTTCCTCGTTCGCTTGAAGTGCCGAGCCGACCACGCGTCGCCACTGTCCCTGTTGACGATGCCGACACTCGGTCGGAAGCTGCTGGTGGGACTGTTGCATCTTCGCAAGGTCTCGTCCGGCGGTGAGGGTGGCGTGATGAGGTCTCGTTCTTTCCGTCCGGTCCCCGTTGTTCAGAGCTCGGCCTCCGTCGGGTTTCGGTTCCCGACCGAGGTCATCGTCCTCGCAGTTCGCTGGTATCTGCGATAAGGACTCTCCTACCGCGACGTCGAAGAACTACTCGGCGAGCGGGGGATCGAGGTCGATCACGTCAGCATCTACCGGTGGGTCCAGCGCTTCATCCCGCTCCTCGCGGACGCGGCCGAACTGTGATCATCGATGTGTTGGTCTCAGCCCGACGTGATCTCCGAGCAGGACAACGGTTCTTCGCGACACGCGACCAGGACCTGCCAGCGACCTCACGCGGCCATCGCGCAACCTGGAAACGACGCAGGATCACCAACCGTCCGCCAGGCCCCAGCACCGCATCGGGTTTTCTGCCACGTATTCTGCAACCCCGCCCTCGTAGCTCAGTCGGATAGAGCGACCGCCTCCTAAGCGGTAGGTCACAGGTTCGATTCCTGTCGAGGGCACGTCGTCGGCGCCTCCCAGGTGACCTGCCCCGGGTTTGCCCTGCGGGCGGGCGGGGTAGAGGGAACGGATGATGACGTCTCTCTCCCGGAGGATCGCATGACACTCGTCGGTGACGGCCAGGACCAACCGGCCCACTCTGCGACCGAGCCCGGAGAGACGAGCGACGTGGGCGGATTCCTGTCGGCCACCCCGGAGCGGCACGCGCCGGAGTCGGTGTTGGTGCGCGTCGTGGCGACGGCCGGGATCATCGGTATCGGTACGGGAATCGGGGCCGCCCTCGGCGCGGCCGACGTCGACGCATGGATCGGCGCGCTCGTCGTGGCGCTCGTGAGCGTGGTGCTCGCCGCAGTGCTGTGGCGCTCCCGCGTGCTCTGAGGCGAACGTGCCATGACCTCGCGGGGACGGCGCGGAATCTCGTGATTCGCCGACGCCGCACCCGGGTAGGGAACGGCCACCGTTCTCGAGAGGAGCCGTCATGGCCAGGGTCCAAGTGTCTGCGATGAGTAGTGGCGAGTTCGACGTGCAGGTGGAGAACCTCAACCAGGTCCGAACTCACCGCGTCGTGGTCGGCCAGGGTCTGATCCGTGACCTCAAGGCGCCGTCGATCTCCGGCCAGCAGATCGTCTCTGCGGCGTTCGACGTGTTCGCATGTGAAGCCGGTGGCCTCTCGACACTGCCGCCGCTGGTCGAACTCGAGAGTTACCGGAAGCGGCGCGGGTTTATCGACGAGATCCGCCGCCGCATCGCGTAGGGGGTCTCCCCGCAAGCCTCGGCGTTCCGATCCGATCGGGCGACATCCGGGACGCGGCCGGACCAACGTTCGCGTCAGGACGTTCGTGTCAGGACATGCGCGTCAGGCGAAGAGGCTGACGCCACCCGGACCGACGAGCAGCCCGAGCACGATGAGCGCGGCGCCGTACAACACCGCGCCGCGGATCAGCGAGACGATTCCGATGACGACGAGTACCACGGCGACGAGCCACAAGATGAGATCCATGCCTCGGGGATACCCGGCTCGGCTCGGATCAAAACTCGTCGCCCCGGCCTGCGGTCGGGCCGATCGGGTCACCGCGGAGTTCTTCGGGCGTCCGGTCACCGACGCCGGCAGTGGGCGCGATCGGGTCGCCGTGGAACCGCTCGTAGTGACCGGCGACCTCGTTGCGGTACTCCTCGTGATCCCGTCGGACGGCGTCGTAATCCGGTGCGCCTTTCACGTCGTCCTTCGTGCACCCGAGTCGCACGACGTGCGCGTGCTCGTCGACCTCGGTCACCAGGCCAGCAGGGATGAGTCGCTGCTTCCCGAAGATCCAGAAGCCCGTGTCGACGACGATGAGACCCGCACCGGCCTCGTCGGTGGCTTCGTCGACCGTGCCGATATGGCCGTCGGCCGCCTCGACTTCGAAGCCGGTGATGTTCGTGCGGGGCGTCTTCACCGCGTCACCGCCGGTGATGCGCCAGATCCAGATTGCGGTCATGCTCGTCTCCTCGGATGCGTGAGCGGTGCTCCAGGGCTACCCCGGAGCGGGGCTCACCAACCCGACCCGACCGGGCCGCCGTCCGTCAGCGGGTGCTCGATGGTTGGTCATGTGGTCACCCGGGTAACGCGACGGGGACGGGTTCGAGCCACCGCTCGACCGATCCTCCGACCCCCGAGGAGCACCATGACCGACCTGTACACCCTGCCCGATCTCGCCTACGACCCGGGTGCGCTCCAACCGCACATCAGTGCGCGCATCATGGAACTGCACCACGACAAGCACCACGCCGCGTACGTGAAGGGCGCCAACACCGCGCTGGACAAACTCGCGGAAATGCGCGGGAAGGGTGACTTCACGACCCTCGCGATGTTGGAGCGCAACCTCGCGTTCCACGTGTCCGGCCACGTGCTGCATTCGGTGTTCTGGACCAACCTCTCGCCTGACGGCGGTGGTGAGCCCGACGGACTGCTGGGCGCGGCAATCGAGACGACGTTCGGTGGGTTCGCCGGATTCCGCCAGCAGATGATCGAAGCTGCGACCTCGATCCAGGGATCCGGTTGGGCGCTGACCTCCTGGGAGCCGTTGGCCGGCCGACTCATGGTGCACCAGGTGCACGATCACCAGGGTGAGCACGGCCAGGGGACGATCCCGTTGCTCGCGCTCGACGCGTGGGAGCACGCGTATTACCTGCAGTACGAGAACAA
>JBBQXR010000048.1:0-13212 GCA_038209455.1 Acidimicrobiia bacterium | reverse complement strand
GGACTCAGTGCTCATCGGAGTTCCCCAGTGATCGCAGTCGGCGGGTGCGTTGCCTTGCTCGGCTGCCATCCGGGGCAGCCGACCGGGGAGAAGTGGAGCTGAGGGGATTCGAACCCCTGACCCCTTCCATGCCATGGAAGTGCTCTACCGCCTGAGCTACAGCCCCGTAAGGGAGAGGCCAAAGTAGCAGGCGGTCCGTAGGCCTCCCGGTACGCTCGCCCACAATGACCGAAGACCTTCCCCGCCACCGGTACGACGCGCGCCTCGCCAACGAGATCGAGGCCCACTGGCAGGATCGGTGGGACACCGAGCACACCTTCTGGGCGCCGAACCCGACCGGATTGCTGTCCGACGGTGCCGAACGCTTCGCGGATCGCGATCCGGTGTTCGTCCTCGACATGTTCCCGTATCCCAGCGGGACCGGACTCCACGTGGGTCACCCGCTCGGATACATCGGGACCGACGTGTTTGCCCGATTCGAGCGCATGAACGGCAAGAACGTGCTTCATGCGATGGGCTACGACGCGTTCGGTCTGCCCGCCGAGCAGTACGCGGTCCAGACCGGTCAGCACCCGCGCGTCACCACCGAGGCGAACATCGCGAACATGCGTCGCCAACTGCGCGCGCTCGGCCTCGGTCACGACTCGCGTCGGGGTCCGGCCACCACGGATCCCGGGTATTACAAGTGGACCCAGTGGATCTTCCTCCAGATCTACAACGCCTGGTACGACTTCGACGCCGACCGCGCCCGTCCGATCGCGGAGCTGGTCAGCCAACTCGAGTCCGATCCCAACGTCGGATGGGCCGACCTCGACGACCGCGCCCGGCGCGAACTCGTCGACTCGTACCGGCTCGCTTACCTCACCGAGGCCCCGGTGAACTGGTGTCCGGCGCTCGGCACCGTGCTCGCCAACGAAGAGGTCACTGCCGACGGGCGGAGTGAACGCGGCAACTTCCCCGTGTACCGGCGTCCGCTGAAGCAGTGGATGATGCGGATCACTGCGTACGCCGACCGCCTGCTCGACGACCTCGCGCTGCTCGACTGGAGCGACTCGATCAAGTTGATGCAACGCAACTGGATCGGGCGCAGCACCGGTGCGTCGGTCGACTTCGCGGTCGAAAGTTCGGACGACCTCATCACGGTGTTCACCACCCGCCCCGACACGCTCTTCGGTGCCACCTACATGGTGTTGGCGCCCGAACATCCGCTGGTCGACGCCATCGTGCCGGGGGAGTGGCCGGGTGCGATGTTGGGCGACGGTGTCACCGACGTCCCGGCCGCGTGGAAGGGGATCTTCGGCAGCGAATCGGGTCCCGCTGAGGCAGTGCGCCGCTACCGCGAGTTCGCCGCGACCAAGAGCGACCTCGAACGCCAGGCCGAAGGCAAGGACAAGACCGGCGTCTTCACCGGCGCGTTCGCGATCAACCCGGTCAACGACGAACGCATCCCGATCTTCGTGGCCGACTACGTCCTGATGGGTTACGGCACCGGGGCGATCATGGCGGTGCCCGCGCACGACGAGCGCGACTTCGAGTTCGCCCATGAGTTCGAGTTGGCGATCGTCGGTGTGATCGAACCGTCGACCGAATGGCTGGGGGAGCGCTCGCTCTCGACCGCTTCGCCGGCGTCGGAATGGCCCGAGGCGTACGTCGGTGATGGTCGCGCCATGAACTCCACCAACGCGGACGTCACCCTCGACGGTCTCGCCGTGCAGGACGCCAAGGCCGCGATCACCGCCTGGCTCACGGATCGCGGCCTGGGTGAAGCGACGGTCAACTTCAAACTGCGCGACTGGCTCTTCAGCCGGCAGCGCTACTGGGGGGAGCCGTTCCCCATCGTCTACGACGAACTCGACCTGCCCATCGCACTCCCGGAGTCGCTACTCCCGGTCGAGTTGCCGGAGATCATCGATTTCGAACCGGAGATCGTCGCCGACAACTCGGCCAGCGTCCCCGCCCCGCCGCTCTCGCGTGCGGAGGCGTGGACCACCGTCGAACTCGACCTCGGCGACGGACCCAAGACCTACCGCCGCGAGCTCAACACGATGCCGCAGTGGGCCGGTTCGTGTTGGTACTACCTGCGATATCTCGACCCGACGAACGAAGACCAGTTCGTCAGCCCGGCGGCCGAGCAGTACTGGATGGGCGACGGGCCTGGTGGCGTCGACCTCTACGTCGGTGGCGTCGAACACGCCGTGCTGCACCTGCTGTACGCACGGTTCTGGCACAAGGTCCTGTTCGACCTCGGGCAGGTCTCGACGCCCGAGCCGTTCCAGCGGCTGTTCAACCAGGGGATGATCCAGGCGCCTGCGTTCACCGACGCGCGTGGCGTCTACGTCGAGGCGACCACCGTCGTCGAACGCGACGGCGAGTTCTTAGTGGGTGACGAACCGGTGCAGCGCGAGTTCGGCAAGATCGGCAAGAGCCTGAAGAACATGGTCACGCCGGACGACATCTTCCGTGACTATGGCGCCGACTCGTTGCGGTTGTAC
Source organism: Acidimicrobiia bacterium (assembly GCA_038209455.1). Classification (GTDB taxonomy): domain Bacteria; phylum Actinomycetota; class Acidimicrobiia; order IMCC26256; family JAENVU01; genus JAENVU01. Next base: position 10,720 of record JBBQXR010000048.1, on the reverse strand, counting down.
GAGATGTCGATGGGGCCACTCGACGCGTCGCGTCCTTGGAGCACGCGCGACATCGTCGGCGTATTCCGGTTCCTCCAACGACTGTGGCGCAACGTCGTCGACGAGGACACCGGCGCGATCCGCGTGATCGAGGCACCGGCCGACGACGCAACCCGCCGGCTCGTGCACCGTACGATCGCCGACGTCCGTGACGACATGGCGACGATGGGATTCAACACCGCGGTCTCCAAGCTCATCACGCTGAACAACCACCTGACCCAGGTGGCGGCCGCGGGCGGCGCACCGCGCGACGCGGTCGAACCGTTGGTGCTGATGCTCGCGCCGCTCGCGCCCCACATCGCCGAGGAGTTGTGGTCCCGGCTCGGCCACGAAGCGTCGCTGACCTACGCAGATTTCCCCGTGGCCGATCCTCAGTGGCTGACGGTCGACGAGGTCGAGTACCCCGTTCAGGTCAACGGCAAGGTGCGCGGGAAGGTCACCGTCGCAGCCGGTGCCGACCAGCCCGTGGTGGAGGCGGCCGCGCGCCTCGACGTCGCGAGCAACCTCGAAGGCACGACCGTCCGCAAGGTCGTCTTCGTCCCCGGCCGTCTCATCAACTTTGTTGTTGGTTGAACTCATGAGAGTGAGCCCCGTGGCGCCGGAAGCGGCGGGAAGTTTCACCCACGTCGATGCGGGCGACGTGGAGCGGGCGCGGATCGTGGTGGTCCCCTTGCTCACGCCAGGAGTGTTGGCGATGACGCTCGGCCGTTTCGTGCTCGTCCGGCGCGGTCACGAGACGAACGTCGAGCTCATTGCGCACGAACTCGTCCACGTGGAGCAATGGCGCCGGCAGGGAGCGATCGGATTCCTGTGGGCCTACCTCGGCGACTACGTCCGCGGTCGCCGGTCCGGCCTCGGCCACTGGGACGCCTACCGCGCCATCCGCGCCGAAGCCGATGCAAGGGAGCGGACGTCTTCTCTGCCGGTCGGCTCGAAATCCTGATCGCCGCGGCCACACGGGGTTCGCGCCCGGGCTGCTCACTCGGCAGGCTCCGTTCGGGAGTGGCATGCGCGCTGCGTCGCCGGTAGTGGCTCAGTTCGAAATCGGCGGCGACGGAAGCTGACGCTGGCGGCGCGAGTTCTGCACCGCGCCAGACACGATCAACGCGACGCCGAGCAGCGGGGCACCGATGCCGACGAGGGGGGGAACGATTTTGGGGGCGAACAGGTACCAGCTGGCGATGGCCGCGAATGGGCTCCCGAAGACGAGGACGACGCCGAGGATGATGAGTCCGAGCCCGGGGTTCTTGCCACTCACGTTGGTGACGCTACTGGCCTCAAGGACTCGCTATGAGCGCCGGGCATCTCGGCACTTCGGTGAGATCACGAGCCAGAGGGGTAGGCCGACGATCAAGACCGGCCGGGCGACGAAGACCGCCGCGTCGCCCGGCCGACGTGTCATTTGGTACGGTCTGACCGTTCCACCTTCCCCTCGCACTTCCTCCGTCGGCCCGCGCGCGCCCGGAGGAAGTCATGCTCCCGATCGACCAGAACCTGCCCCGACCACCTGCTCGCGGTCCCGCGGCGATCGTCGAGGCGTTGCGTGACCGGCTCAGCGATCCGAGGATCCGGGTCGGCGCACTGCTCGTGGTGGCGGCCGTGGCCGGATACTGCTTCTACCAAGTGGGGCGGGAGCAGTCGTCGAGCGCATTGCCGGGCGATCCGCCGACGTCCGTCGCACGCATCGAGGCGATCCGCTCCACGACGACCACGCGGCCTGCGGTGCTGGTGCACGTCGCCGGCGCGGTGGCACGTCCGGGACTGGTACGAGTGCCCGCTGGGAGCCGGGTCGCCGACGCGATCGCGGCTGCAGGTGGCGGGGTTCCCGATGCCGATCTCGACCGCCTGAACCTCGCCGCGAAAGTCGTCGACGGACAACGGATCCCGGTCGCAAAGATCGGCCAGGCCGCGGTACCAGGTGCAGGCGACGGCGGGGGTGCCAGCACCGGCGATCCGGCAGTAGGAGGAGCGACGGGCCCGGTCGACCTCAACACCGCCACGCCGGCACAACTCGACACGTTGCCCGGCGTCGGTCCGAGTCTCGCGGCAGCGATCCTCGCCGAACGTGAACGGCGCGGCGGGTTCACGAGCGTCGACCAGTTGCGTGATGTGCGCGGCATCGGCGACAAGCGGTTCGCCGACCTGAAGCCCCTGGTCTCGGTGTGATCGTCCCGCTGACGATGCTCGGAGCCCTCGTGGCGGGGATCCTGGCCGGCGAGCAACTCGGTGGGGGCCCGGCTCGGATACTGCTGGGCACCGCACTCTGCGGTTTCGGTATCGCGTTCGGCTACCGGCACACACGACCGGCAGTGGTCTTCGTGGTCGCGGCGTGCGTGCTGCTCGGGAGCGCGGTCGAGCAGCGCGCGCTCCACGGTCTGGAGCGTTCACCGCTCACTGTCCCGGTCGCGAGCGACGCCGAAGGTGAAGCCGTGCTGACCCTGGCCGAGGATCCCGATGGCCCGACCTTCGAGTCGGGCGCAATCGCACGGGTCGATTCCTTCGGCGGTCGGGATGCCGGTGAGCGCCGGGTCTTCGTCGTCGTCCAGGGCGACGAGCGATCCGTGTTCGGCGCGCTCGAGGCGGGCGACCGACTCCGCGCCACCGGAACCATGACTCCGTTGCACGGTTTCTCGACCCGGCTGCGATGGCAGCACGCAGTAGGGGAGTTTCGAGTCGACGACATCCGGGCGGTCGCGCGTCCCGACAGCCTCTGGTACGGGGCAGCGAACGGCGCGCGACGCGCCGTGTTGCGTGGCAGTGCGACCCTGCCGGCCACGCCGCGCGCGCTGCTCACCGGATTTCTCCTGGGTGATACGCGGGCCATTCCTGATGACCTGGTGGTGGCGTTCCGCGACGCGGGGTTGAGTCACCTGCTCGCGGTCTCAGGTGCCAACGTGGCGTTCGCATTGGCGGTCGTCGAGCCGGCGTTGCGTCGGCTCCGGCGAGGCCCACGGCTCATCGGGGGGCTCGGGGTGCTCGTGCTGTTCGGGACGATGACGCGATGGGAGCCGTCGGTGCTGCGGGCGTCGGTGATGGTCGGCCTGGTCATGCTCGCCCGGCTGCTCGGGCGCCCGGCCGAGGCTCGTCGCGTCCTCGTCCTGGCGATGCTCGGTCTGCTGGCGGCGGATCCGTTCCTGCTCCATTCCGTGGGGTTCCTCCTCTCCTGCGGTGCCTGCGCGGGCATCGTCGTCTTTGCTGCGCCCTGCTCCGCCCGGCTTCGCGGCCCCTCGTGGTTCCGGGAGGCCCTGGCGGTCACCACCGCGGCCCAGATCGGAGTCGCCCCGGTGCTCCTCACCACCTTCGGCACGATCCCGCTGATCGCGCTCCCGGCCAATCTCGTCGCGGCACCGTTCGTCGGGCCGTTGACGGTATGGGGACTCGTCGCCGGTCTGGTCGGTGGCGTGCTCGGGCCCGGCGTCGCGTGGTGGTTGCAACTCCCGACCCTGGCCATGCTCCGAGGGATCGAATGGGTGGCGCGCAGTGCGGCGACCGCGCCGCTCGCGCTCGACCCGACCCAAGCTTCGTGGCTCACTGCTGCGGTGGCGCTCGTGGCCGGCACCCGATGGTGGCGGACCCGCACCGGTAGCATCACGGGCCGTGGGCGGCGCATACATCGTGAAGGGAAGCGATCCGATCCTGCGCGACCGTGAACTCGGTCAGCTACTCGAGTCGCTGGTGGGGACCGACGATCGGACGCTCTGCGTCGAGGAGTACACGGTGCCCGGCAAGGCGGCGGCTGCCGACGACGATGCACCGGTCGAAGACGTCGCCGGAGCCGCGCCGATCGTGACCGCGGTGGTGAACGCGGCCCAGAGTCCACCGTTCATGACCGCGAAGCGGATCGTGGTGATCCGCGATTACGAGGCTTTGCCTGCCGACGCCTGCGCGCCGATCGTCGCCGTGCTCGCTGATCTGCTGCCGTCGACCGAGATCGTGTTCGTCACCGGTGCAGGCGGGCGGGTGGTCAAGGCGTTGGCCGATGCGCTGAAGGGTGCCAACGTGCGCGGCGGCACCGCGGAGAACGTCACCGACGTGCTCCAGCGCGAACTCGACCGGGCCGGCCTCACCATGAAGGCCGATGCCGCGCGCACGGTGATGGAGCATCTCGGCGACGACGCCGGTCGGCTGGGTGGTCTCGTCGACCTGTGGTCCTCGACGTTCGGCGCCGGGCACCGGTTGGAACTCGACGACGTGACTCCGTACCTGAACGACGCTGGCGCGGTGAAGCCCTACGAACTCACCAACCGGATCGAGGAGGGTGACGTCGCCGGTGCACTCGAGATCCTCGACCGGCTGATGACGGTGACCAGTGCGATGCAGCCCAAGCCGATGCATCCACTCCAGGTGCTCGGCATCCTCACCGGCCGGTACCGCAAACTCGCCCGGCTCGACCGCGCGTCGGTCAACACCGTCGACGACGCGCACCGCGTGTGGGGAGGGAAGAGTTCGTTCCCGGCGAAGAAGGCACTCGAAGCCGCGCGTGCACTGGGATCCGACGGCTTCACCCGCGTGTTCGACGAACTCCACCAGGCCGACATTCGGCTCAAGGGCGCGACGGGACTCCCCGAAGGAGTGGCGTTGGAGATCGCGGTGGCTCGCATCGCGAGCCTGCACCGGCGGACCGGTGCGGCGCCGCGCGCTCGGGCGCGGCGCTGACGCCTGCGGTCAGTCCTGCTGGGCCTTGTTGGCGGCCTTCATCAGGCGGGAGGTGCGCCGCGCCGCGGCGTTCTTGTGGAGAACTCCCTGGGCGGCCGCCTTGTCGAGGCGCTTCTGGGCCCGGGTCACGACCTCGGTCATGTCCTCTTCGACCCCGGCGATCGCCGTGCGGGCCTTCTTGACCCGGGTCTTGAGCTCGGAGCGAACCGCGACGTTGCGCACACGGCGCTTCTCGTTCTGACGGTTGCGCTTCTTCTGACTGGCGATGTTTGCCACGGTGTGAACGATCTCCCAAAGACGTACTCGGAACCCGGGAACAGTAGCAGTCGGCCGCGATCGGTCCCGGTTCGTGTGCAACCCGACTCGTGGTTCGGTGCTTGGGCGCATTTGCGGGGAGAATGGGGTCGTGTCCGACCTCTCGCGCTTGCGCAACCTTTCGATTGTCGCGCACGTGGACCACGGGAAATCGACCCTGGCGGACCGGTTCCTCGAACTCTCGGGAGCCGTCGACGCGCGTGACATGCGGGCGCAGTACCTGGACTCGATGGACATCGAGCGCGAGCGGGGCATCACCATCAAGGCCCAGAACGTCCGGATCAAGTGGGACGGCCACATCGTCAACCTGATCGACACCCCCGGACACGTCGACTTCGGGTACGAGGTCTCCCGTTCGCTCGCCGCCTGCGAGGGCGTGGTCCTCGTGGTGGACGCGAGCCAGGGGATCGAGGCCCAGACCCTCGCCAACTGCTATCTCGCCCTCGAACACGACCTCGCGATCGTCGCCGCGGTGAACAAGATCGATCTGCCGGCAGCCGACCCCGACCGGGTCTGTGAGGAGATCGAGCGGGTCCTTGGGGTCCCGGCCGAGGAGATCCTGCGCATCTCGGCCAAGACCGGCTCGGGGGTCTCCGACCTGCTCGACGCGATCGTCGAGCGCATCCCGCCGCCGGTGGGGGACATCGACGCGCCGCTCCAGGCGTTGATCTTCGACTCGATCTACGACACGTACCGCGGGGTGATCAGCTCGGTGCGGGTCTTCAACGGATCGTTGAACACCGGCGCCAAGTTGCGCTTCATCCAGGCGAACAGCACCCACGACGCCGAGGAGATCGGTACGCGGCTCCCGGTTCCCACGCCGGTCCCGTCGCTCGGTCCGGGTGAGGTCGGATACCTCATCACCGGCCTGAAAGACGTCGGGCAGGCGCGGGTCGGCGAGACCATCACCACCGCGGCCCACCCGTCGGAGCCGCTCGAGGGGTACCTCGAACCGAAGCCGATGGTGTTCTGCGGTCTCTATCCCGTGGAAGGCGACGAGTACGCGAACCTGCGTGACGCGCTCGAGAAACTCCGCCTCAACGACTCGTCGTTCACCTATGAGCCGGAGACCTCGGGCGCGCTCGGCTTCGGATTTCGGTGCGGGTTCCTCGGACTGCTGCACATGGAGATCGTGCGAGAGCGGCTCGAGCGGGAGTACGACCTCGATCTGGTCGCTACGGCACCCAACGTCGAGTACCGGGCGATCGCAATGGACGGGTCCGTGTCGGTGGTCGACAATCCGTCGTCGCTCCCGAACCCGACCGAGATCATCGGCATCGAAGAGCCGTACGTGCAGATCACCATCCTCACGCCGTCGGAGTTCGTCGGGACCCTCATGGAGCTGTCCCAGGGTCGCCGGGGCGAACTGAAGAAGATGGAGTACCTCTCCGAGGAGCGGCTCGAGATCGTCTACGAGGTCCCGCTGGCCGAGATCGTCATGGACTTCTTCGACCAGCTGAAGTCGCGGTCGAAGGGCTACGCGTCTCTCGACTACGAGCCCGTCGGCTACCGGCAGTCGAAGTTGGTCAAGGTCGACATCATGTTGAACGGGACACCGGTCGACGCGTTCTCGTCGATCGCGCACCGGGACAAGGCGTACGACTACGGGAAACGCATGACCGAGAAGCTGCGGGAGCTGATCCCGCGCCAGCTGTTCGACGTGCCGATCCAGGCGGCGATCGGCGGTCGGATCATCGCCCGCGAGACGGTGAAGGCGAAGCGGAAGGACGTCATCGCGAAGTGTTACGGCGGCGACATCACCCGTAAGCGCAAGCTGCTCGAGAAGCAGAAGGCGGGCAAGAAGCGCATGAAGCAGATCGGCAGCGTCGAAGTGCCTCAGGAGGCCTTCGTCGCCGCCCTCAAACTCAGCGACTGACCTTCGGCGGCGCCGCTCGCGCTCCTGGAGGAGTGCCCGACGTGGGGCTCGCTCCGCCGCTGCTCGCCTCGGCGAGCTCCGGCTCGGGAGGCGTCGAACGGAGCGCTGCACGCTCATGATGCAATCGGAGTGCCTCAGTCTCTCGGTAGGCCGAGGACGCGTTCGCCGAGGATGTTGCGCTGCACCTCACTCGTCCCGCCGCCGATGGTGAGCGCCCGGGCGTACAGATACCCGTAGCTCCACATCCCGCCCCCGTCCTCGCCGTAGGGACCCGCCGCGGCGAGGAGTCCGCCGGCGCCCGCGAGTTCCATCGCCATCTCCATCACGTGCTGGCCGTGCTCGTCGGAGAGGGCCTTGCGGACACTGGCCTCGGGCCCGGGTTCCATGCCCCGCACCGTCGCCGAGACCGTGCGGAGACGGATGAGGCGGAGGATCTCGCTCTCGACGTACATGCGCACGAGCCGCTGCCGCGTGATCGGGTCCGTGGTGCCACCGTGCGCACGGACGATGTCGAGCACGTCGGTTGCGGTGGGTCCGCGACCCCACAGCGCACCTTCGCCGGACAGGGAGACGCGCTCGTTGCCGAGCGTGACCTTCGCGAGCCGCCATCCGTCGTTGATCTCGCCGACGACATTCTCGACCGGCACGCGCACGTCGGTGAAGAAGACCTCGTTGAACTCATGGGTGCCCGTCATCTGGACGAGTGGCCGCACCTCGATGCCCGGGGAACTCATGTCGAGGACGAAGTAGGTGATGCCGCGGTGGACGTCGGCGTCGGGGTCGGTGCGGGCGAGCAGGATCCCGTACCGGGACACGTGGGCGAGCGTGGTCCACACCTTCTGGCCGTTGAGGACGAACTCGTCGCCGTCGCGGACGGCGCTGGTGGTGAGGCTCGCAAGGTCGCTGCCCGCGCCGGGTTCACTGAAGAGCTGACACCAGATCTCGGAACCGTCGAGTAGGCCGGGCAGGTAGCGCTGGTGCTGTTCGTCGGTGCCGGCCACCAGGAGCGTGGGCCCGGCCCAGCCGACCCCGATCGGATTCATCGGCCGGGGTGCTCCGGCGGTCCGGAGCTCCTCGTCGATCACCAGTTGCTCGACCGGCCCGGCGTCACGGCCCCAGGGCCTGGGCCAATGGGGTGCCACGTATCCGGCCTGTGCAAGCCGGCGGTTCCAATCGGCCGGGAACTGCCCGTCGGGCGCGTGCTCGGCCAGGAAGGCCCGGACATCGGCCCGGTATCCGTCCGCCTCGGGGGGAAGATCGAAATCCATCGGCTCGGCCTACGTCATCACCCTCGACCCCGTCCAACCTGCGTCAAAAACCGACGCCCGACGTGGGTTCTTGACGCAAGTTGGCGGGCTGGGGCGTGGGACCATCGGATGTGGCCTTCGGCGTGTACGTGCACATCCCGTTCTGTGCGCACCGCTGCGACTACTGTGACTTCGCGACGTGGACCGATCGGGAGCACCTGATCGACGAGTACGTGGATGCATGTGTGCGCGACGTGCGGCAGCGGGTCGATCGGGGCGAGGTGCCCGATGCCACCAGTGTGTTCTTCGGCGGCGGCACGCCCTCGATGGTCCCGGCCGCGCAACTCGCCCGCATCGTGAAGGCGATCCCCCGAACCGACGACGCGGAGATCACCGTCGAATGCAATCCGGATTCGATCACCGTCGAGGCGTTGCATGTCCTCCGCGACGCGGGCGTCAACCGGATCTCGCTCGGGGTGCAGTCGATGATGGCGCCCGTGCTCGTCGCGCTGGGGCGAACCCACGATCCCGACAACGTCACCCGTGCCGTCGACGCGGTTCGAACTGCCGGGATCGAGCGACTGAACCTCGACCTCATCTACGGCGCGGTGGGGGAGACGGTCGACGACTGGGGCCGTACCGTCGCCGGCGCGATCGCGCTCGGCCCGGAGCATGTGAGTGCCTACGCACTGACGGTCGAACCGGGCACACCGCTCGGCAAGGACGTGGCCGCGGGCGCGCGGCGGGCGCCCGACGACGACGATCAGGCCGACAAGTACGTCATCGCAGACGAACTCCTCGGCGCCGCGGGTTACGAGTGGTACGAGATCTCCAACTGGGCCCGGCCCGGCGAGGCGTGCCGTCACAACGAGCTGTACTGGTTCGGCGACGACTATCTGGCCATCGGCTGTGCCGCGCACGGCAAGACCGGTGATCGCCGGTGGTGGAACGTCCGCACCCCCGAGCGCTACATCGAGGCGATCGGAATCGGTGCGTCCCCCGAAGGTGGGTCGGAGGAACTCGATCCAGACGGTCGCGCCACCGAGGCCCTTGGGCTCTTGCTCCGCACCCGCGCCGGCATCCCAGCCGAACCTCGATTCGCGGCAGCAGCCGAGGAGTTGTGTTCGGCAGGATTGGTCGTGCTGACGGACCGGCGAGTCACCCTCACCCGAGCCGGCCGCCTCCTCGCCAACGAGGTCACGATCCGCCTCCAATGACAGTCTGGCGTCGGTACCTCGCGGTCTACGAGGTACCAACGCCCAACCGCCAACGGGTCACCCCACTAGCAGTCGGTAGACTCGAGTGCTACCGCCCGGGGCCGGTGTGTTCGGCGCCATGACGACGGGAGAGCGGAGATGGAAGCAGCGGAGCGACGCGCCACGGTGCTCAAGGCCGTGGTGGAGGAGTACGTGCGGACGGCGCAGCCGGTCGCGTCCCAGACCGTGACCGATTCCCGCGACCTCGGAGTGTCGAGCGCCACCGTCCGCAACGACATGACCCAGCTCGAGCGCGAAGGCTTTCTGGCTCAGCCCCACACCTCGGCGGGGCGGATTCCGACCGACCAGGGCTACCGGTATTTCGTCGACCACTTCACGTCGGCCGGTGGACTGCCCGTCGGTCAGCGCCGTGCCGTCGCCGACTTCTTCGCCACCACCCATCGTGCGCTCGAGGACCTGCTGCACGAGACGAGCCAACTGCTCGCCAAGCTGACGAGCCACGCTGCGGTCGTGGTCGGACCCGATGCCGACGCGGTCCGGGTGCGATCGGCCCAACTGGTCGCGATCGAACCTGGGACCGTGCTCGCCGTCGTGGTGCTCGGCAACGGGGCGATCGAGCGCGAAGTCCTGCGTTCCGAACTCAATGGTGAGCAGATCGCCCGCGCTTCGAAGGCGTTCGACGAGGCGATCCGCGGCGGCACGCTCGCTCCCGCAACGCAATCAGCGACGACCGGTGACCAGGCGGCCGATGCGCTCGTCACCGACGCGATCCGGACCGTGACCACCCGGGCGCGCCACGTCTCGGACCATCTTTACGTCGGCGGGGTCAGCCGGCTCGCGGCGGAACAGGACGCGTTCGCCACCACGGCGACCACCGCGCGTCTGCTCGAGATGCTCGAGGAACAGGTGGTGGTGGTCAGTCTCGTGCGCGACCTGCTCGACCACGGCGTGCACGTCTCCATCGGTTCGGAGAACGACGTCGACGAACTGCGCGACTGTTCGATCGTCTTGGCGCCCTACCAAGTGGAGGGCGCGCTCGCCGGCACGGTCGGGGTGCTCGGCCCGACCCGCATGGACTACGCCCAGGCGCTCGCGGCGGTGGCCGCGGTCTCCCAACAGCTCGGCCGACTCCTGCTGCCATCGGTGTCATGACCGACTTCTACGAGCTGCTCCAGGTCGACGCGAACGCCACCGACGACGAGATCAAGCGCGCGTACCGCAAGCTCGCCCGCGAGCTGCACCCTGACGCGAATCCGGGGGACACCGCGGCCGAGGAGCGGTTCAAGGAGGTGTCCGCCGCGCACGAGGTGCTCGGCGACGCCGACAAGCGCAAGGAGTACGACCACACGCGGGAGATGGTCGCCAACGGC
>JBBQXR010000047.1:0-13262 GCA_038209455.1 Acidimicrobiia bacterium | reverse complement strand
GGCCTTGGTCCATACGCCGTGCAACCCGTTCGGGAGCGGGTTGTAGATCGCGTCGATGTCAGGATCCGCGATCAACGCCTCGTACGAGTCGACCACCCGGGGGATGCCGTGCTTCGTGGCGAATGTCTGCGCCCGATCCCGGTCGCGAGCGGCCACGGCCACCACCTCGACCCCGTCGACCGCCTTCGCCGGTTTGATCAACGCCGGCGGCGTAATCCGCGCCGCGCCCAGAGTCCCGATCCGGAGTGTGCTCATCGCGTGACCCTACCGATCGCACCCGAACCGGAGCGAGGAACGAGCGGAGGTGAGCAGGCACGGAGCGAGCCCTGCGTGAGGCATGACCATCAGGAGCGCGGGTGAAGAGCCCGAAATTACGTGAAGCGGGTGATCAAGCCGCGGCGGCGGAAGGTGCGGAGCATGCGGATGAGGAACCAGCAGGCCAGCACGGCGAGGACCGCGGTCTCGGCGGCGGCGATGCCGAGCTGACTCCACGCGAGCGCGTGACCGTCGACGAGACCCCGGAGCGCGGCGAAGGCGTGCGTGGTGGGGAGTGCCTGCGCGACCGGTTGGAGCGCGGTGGGCAACGAGTCGATCGGATAGAAGATGCCCGAGAGCGGCATCACCACGAACATCACTCCCCATGCGAGCGCCTCGGCGCCGGCACCGAACCGGAGCACGACTCCGATCACGAACAGCGCGATCGTCCAGCCCACGAGCAGGAGGATGCCTGCGATGGGTACGAGGCCGAACCCGAGCGTCGAGACGTCGAACGAATAGAAGACGAGGGCGCCCACCGCGACCACGCCGACACCCAGCGCGAGCTTGAACATGCCGAAGAGCGCGACCCCGCCGACGTACTCAACCTCCCGCAGCGGCGTGACCATCAGGTTGAGGAGGTTGCGACTCCAGGTCTCCTCAAGGAGACCCGTGCTCACCGAGATCTGCGATTGATACACCACGTGCCAGAGGACGATGCCGGCGATGAGATAGCCCGCAGCCTTCCCTCCCGCGGTCGGATGCCCACGGGCCACGTACGTGGCGAGTGCGCCGAAGAGGAGGACGTCCACCAAGGGCCACAGGGTGACATCGAACAGTCGGTGCGGACTCCGTAACAGCACGTAGGCGTGACGGCGCGCCACGGCCCGCATGCGCAACCATGTCAACGCCGGGCCGTGGAGGCGATCGGGGCGAGGTGGGGTCGCGGTCATGGTCCCGGCTCCGCGGTCGTCGGTGGTCGGGCGTCCGTCCGGTCGTCGGCGAGGTGGAGGAACACCCCTTCGAGATCGGAATGACCGAACCGGTCGGCCACCTCGGTGGGCGTGCCGTCGGCGACGACGCGACCGCCGGAGATGAAAACGACCCGCTCGCAGAGTCGTTCGACCTCGGCCATGTCGTGGGAGGTCACGACGAGCGCGGTGTCGTCCTCGTCACAGATCGCCCGCAGTCCCTCCCGGACGCGTCGCGAGACATCCGGGTCGAGCGAGGCGGTCGGCTCGTCCAGCACGAGGAGGCGAGGACGGTGGAGGGTGGCACGGACGATGCCGACGAGCGTCCGTTGCCCGGACGACAGCTCCGTTCCCATCGCGTCAGCGAGATGCTCGACCCGGAACCGCGCCAGGCCGGCATCGATCGCGGCGTCGGGATGGGCCAGGCCGTAGAGGTTGCCGTAGAGCCGGAGGTATTCGCGCACGCGAAGGCGCTCCGCCAAGGGGAGGTACCCGGCGGCGAAGCCGACCTCCTCCGCCGCGTGCGAACGGTCACCGGCGATCGGCCGACCACCGACATGGACCGAGCCCTCGTCCGGGGTCACCACCCCGAGCAGCATCAACAACGTGGTCGTCTTGCCGGCGCCGTTGGGACCGAGCAGCGCGACGCGTTCGCCGGCGTGGACCACGAGGTCGAGTCCGTCGACGGCGCGCGACCGGCGATAGTCCTTCACCAGCCCCCGCGCCTCGAGCACCACGTCCATGCTCGGCATGCTGGCAGGTCCGACGCGCCACCGGCCGGGAGTTGCCCGATCTCGCGCCGACCCCGGTCGCGTCCTACGCTCGCGCCGTGCCTGATTTCGCCGATGACCCGACCACCGAGTTGGAGCGCAAGGCGCGCGCGCTGTCGATCACGGCGTTCGTCGAGTCGATCACCTACGTGATCCTGTTCACGTTCTGGATCATCGTCCCCAACACCGCCGGCCGGGCGATCACCGGCTCGGTCCACGGGATGGTCTGGCTCACGTTCTGTGCCATGACGATCATGATCACCCCTGAGATGAAATGGTCGTGGAAGTACACGATTGCGGTGATCGTCCTGGGCCCGGTCGGCGGACTGATGGTCTGGTACCGGATCCGCCGAGACGGCGTCCCGACGCCGGAGTGGGCCAAGCCGGCTTCGGCCTGATTCTCTCCTCGCACGCCCTCCGCGGCGCCGATTTCGCCCGGATCGCACCCCCGACGTGGTCATTTTGTGGGCGGTATGGGCGATTCGCGGCGTGACATGGGGCAGGACGGAGCGGCGGAACCGCTCGCCGGGTGAACCCAGTCGCTAGGGTCATATGACCCACGACGGGGAGCGGAGCCCTGTCGTTCTCAAGTCTGACTGCCTGCGCGTCGATTCCCCTGGTTACGGCTGACCGCCAGCGACCGGGAATCGCCTGGCAGTGGAGGGAATGCACTCATGCGACGAAAGCTCGCGACGATCCTGATCGCGGCGACGATGGTCCTTGCACTCAACCCCGGACAATCCGCCCAGGCGGCTGACCCAGGAGCAGAGGCCGACCTCGCCAACCGCGTCAACATCCTGCGGAACCAGCACGGTCTCGGTGGGGTGACGACCCACGCGGTCCTCACCGCGAAGGCCGAGGCGTGGGCCCAACACATGGCGGACACGGGCTGTCTCTGCCACTCCAATCTTCCCGACGGCGTGACCGTCGGTTGGCGCAAGCTCGGTGAGAACATCGGCCGCGGTCCCGACCTCACCTCGATCCACCAGGCCCTGATCAACTCGCCGCCGCATTACGAGAACATGGTCGACCCGGCGTTCCATTGGATCGGCGTCGGCATCGCGTACGGCGGCGGCCAGATGTACGTGGCCGAGGTGTTCATGGACGGCGACGCACCGCCCGGGCCGAGCCCGCTCCTCGCGTTCGATTCCCACGGGCGCGGTATCGCCGCTCGCCCGCAGGGTGGCTTCTGGGTCATGCAGGGCGACGGCACCGTCACCTCCTTCGAAGGTGCCCCGGCCTACGGCTACCCGCACTTCCCCGGTGACTACGCCCGCGACATCGCGACGATGCCCGACGGCAACGGGTACGTGATCCTCGACGCGCTCGGTGGCGTCCATCGCTACGGCTCGGCGATCTTCACCCTGTCGAACGTCGGTGGCCCGTACTTCGGCTTCGACATCGCCCGGAGCATCGCGGTCGCACCCGACGGCAAGGGCTTCGCGGTCCTCGACGGGTTCGGCGGGTACCACCGTTACGGATCGGCACCCAAGCTGTCGGGACTCCCCTACTGGCAGGGCTGGGACATCGCGAAGTCGCTCGACTTCCGCCCCGGCGGCGGCGCGTATCTCCTCGACGGGTTCGGGACGGTCTGGCCCCTCGGCGGTGCGCCGAAGCACGCCAGCCCCTACTTCGGCTGGAACATCGCCCGTGACCTCACCGTGTGGCCCGACGGCAAGGGGTACGTGGTCGTCGACGGGTTCGGTGGCCTCCACCGGTACGGATCGGCGCGCAACCCCGGCCCGTTGCCGTACCAGCCGATCGACCGCTGGCGCAGCATCGTCGTGCAGTCAGGCACCTTCCTGACCGTCCGCAACGACGGCTTCCCGGTCCGCTCGTAGGAGCTGACGTCCTGATTGCTCGTGCGCTCGCACTCCTGATGGTCATGCCCGACGTGGGGCTCGCTGCCTCGCAGCTCGCTCCGCAGGCTCCGCTCAGGTGCGGATTTCGGCCCGCCGGGCCAGTCAGGCCGACTCACTCACTCGGATGATGAGTTTGCCGGTGTGGTCGCCGGTGAAGAGGCGGTTGAGAGTCTCGGGCGCGTGCTCGAGTCCGTCCACCTCCTCGACTGCGTACTTGAGTTTGCCCTCGCCGACGAGTGGGGCGAGCCCGAGGATCGCCTCCATGAACCGATCGACGTAATCGAGGATCAGGAACCCTTCCATCCGCGCCCGCTTCATGATGAGGTTGGCGGTGTTGGTGACACCGACGGGTTGATCGGTGTTGTACGTGGAGATCGCACCGCACACAGCGATCCGCGCGCCGATGGCGAGGTTCGCCAACACCGCGTCGAGGATCTCGCCGCCGACGTTGTCGAAGTACACGTCGATGCCGTCGGGGCACAACTCCACCAGCCGGGCCGCGACGGCCTCGGTCTTGTAATTGATACAGGCGTCGAAGCCGAGTTCATCGACCACCCAGCGACACTTGTCGTCGCTCCCGGCGATCCCGACCACCATCCCTGCGCCCTTGAGCTTCGCGAGCTGACCGGCGACCGACCCCACTCCCCCAGCGGCGCCGGAGACGACGAACGTCTCTCCGGCCTGGAGCGCGCATACGTCCTCGACCCCGAACCACGCGGTCACCCCGGTGCTGCCGTAGATCGACAGCAGATCGTTGATCTCGAGGCCGGGCGGAATCACGTTCGCCATGTCCCCTTCGGTGAGCAGCCAGTAGTCCTGCCAGCCGGGCATGCCGAGCACGAGATCGCCGACGGCGAACCCCTCGCGCCGAGACTCCACCACTTGCGCCAGACCCGCAGCTCGGACCACCGCACCGATCTCCACCGCCGGGAGGTACGAGTCCTCTTCGCGCATCCACACGCGGTTGGTCGGATCGACCGAGAGTGACCGCACCTGCAACAACACCTCGCCGTCGGCCGGGGTCGGCACCGGCTCCTCGACCCGGTCGAGGCAGTCCTCGGTGACGAGTCCCTGGGGACGGGCGGCGAGCAGGATGCGACGATTGGTGGTCATGGCGGGCAGCTTGCCAGCTCCTACGATTTCGTGATGGGCCGACGACCCGATCCCCGCACCCTCGTGGACCTCGACCGGCATCCGATCGACGACCTTGCCGATCCGCGCACGATCGCGCTGGCGCACCGCTGCCGTGAACATCTCCATGCAACCGGCGTCGCAATCGTGCCCGACTTCGTGCGCGCCGAGGCGTTGGCCGCCATGGTCGCCGAGAGTGCGCGCCTGGCCGACGGCGCGCACCGCCAAGATCTGAACGCCACGCCCTACCTCGAACTCCCGGCACCCGGTTGGTCCGCCGACCACCCTCGGATGACCGACGGCCGGAGCGCATTGACCGCGATCCCCTACGACGAGTTCGGTCCCGCCTCCGAGCTGCGCGCCCTCTACGAGTGGGACGTGCTCATGGACTTCGTCGCGCTCGCGCTCGGTCGCGACCGGCTGTACCGCTACGACGACGGTCTCGGCGCGCTCAACGTCGCCTCGATGGTCGACGGTGACGAACTGGCGTGGCACTTCGACCAGACCGACTTCGTCGTCTCGATCGCGCTCCAGTCGAGCGACGCGGGTGGCCACTTCGAATGCGTCCCGGCGCTCCGCGAGACCGACGACGAGCACTACGACGCCGTGGCGGGCGTGTTGGCCGGCGACGGCACCCGGCCGGTGACGACGGTGCCCATGACTCCGGGAACCCTCATGTTCTTCGAAGGACGCAACAGCATGCACCGGGTGACGCCGATCCGAGGACTGCGTCCGCGGTGCGTGGCCCTCCTGGCGTACGACACGGCGCCCGGGACATGCAGTTCGGAACTCCTGCGCCTGGTTCGGTACGGCCGCTCAGAGGCGCGCGGTTAGGGCAGACCGGCGCCGCGGACCGCGACGTCGCACGCCTCGATCGCACCCCGCCAGTTCCCGGTGTCGGCCGGGTTGCTCGCGTCCGCCGTGCAGATGAAGAGCGTCGTGCGCGCTGGGCCGCCGAGCATGCACGCGTACGCGCCACGCCGGTCAACCGTGACGACATCGGTCACCTCACCGCCTTCGAGCACCCGGAGGACCCGGCCGGTCAGTGGGCATGCCGACCAGATCGCGCCTTCCGCATCCAGACAGATGCCGTCCGGCACTGCGCCGTCGAGCTTGGCCCAGGTCCGCTGATTGGTGAGCCCGCCGTCGGCGGCAACGTCGAACGCGGTAAGCGCGCCGGCGTAGCTCTCACCGATGACGAGCGTCCGCCCGTCCGGTGAGATGACGGTGCCGTTCGGAAACCGCAACGAGCGTGCCGCGACGTGCATCGATCCGTCGGGGTCGACCCGCACCAAGTCGGCACCGACCGGCGCCACGCCGGCGTCGAGGTCGAAGCCGAAGTTCCCGACGTAGGCGCGGCCCTGCTCGTCGACGACCATGTCGTTGCAGTGCCACGAGGCGAGTGCGCTGAGGTCGGCCACCTCAGTGAGCGTCGTTCCGTCGAACCGCAGGAGCCGCCGGTCGTCCATCGACACGACGAGCATCCGCCCCTGCGGGTCCCATCCGAGTCCCGACGGCCGGTGCGGAACGTCCACCACCTTGGTGAGTTCGCCGGCAACGGACATCGACCACACCTTGGCGTCGTGCTGGTCCGAGAAGAACAGGCTGCCGTCGTGCCATCTCGGCCCCTCCGGAAACCGCAGTCCTTCGGTCACCACAGTCGTCGTGATGGCTCGGTCGCTCGCGCGCCTATCGGTCATGCGCTTCGTGGGGCTCGCTGCCTCGCTGCTCGCCTCCGCAGGCTCCGGCTCGGGAGTGAATCACGAGCGCAGTCTGCCTGATATCGCGCGACCGCGTCATCTGGCGGGCTGCCTACTTATTTCTCCGAACCTTCCGGTCTGGTAGTCGCTGATGGCCTGTTCGATCTCGTCGCTGGTGTTCATCACGAACGGTCCGTAGCGGGCCACCGGCTCACGCAGTGGCTCTCCGACCAACACGAGGTGCTCGCTCGGGACGTCGCCGGTGTTCACCACTTCGAGCGTGTTGCCGTCCTGGTCGTAGATCCGCAGCGTGCCGTCGTGCTCACCCGCGAACGTGTACACCATCGCGGCCTGGGTCTCCGGGACGGCCAGCGAGATCCGACGTCCGGGCGAGAGCGTGACGTGGAGGTACGTCACGGGCGAATGCGTGTCCACCGGACCGCGGACACCGTGGTACTCGCCGGCCACCACCCGCACGACTGTGCCGTCTCCTTCGACGTGCGGGATCTCGGTGGCGAGGAACTCCTGGTAGCGCGGGGCGATCATCTTCTGATCCGCCGGCAGGTTGACCCACAGCTGGAATCCGTGCATGCGGCCGCCGTCGGTCAGCAGTTCGGCCGCCGGCATCTCGGAGTGGATCACGCCGGACCCGGCGGTCATCCACTGCACCGCGCCCGGACCGATCCGGCCGCGGTTGCCGGCGGAGTCCTCGTGCTCGGTGGCGCCGTCGATCATGTAGGTCACCGTCTCGAATCCACGGTGCGGGTGGTCGGGCGCGCCCTTGCCCTGGCCGGGCGCAAGGTCCATCGGTCCCATCTCGTCGAGCAGGAGGAACGGGTCGACGAGGGAGAGTCGCGGCGTCGGGAACGGCCGCCGCACCTCGAAACCCGCGCCCTCCAATTGCTTGTGCGCCTCGACCGTTGCCATCACCGTTCGACTGCTCATATCCATCTCCTGATCTTCCACTACGACCCTCTACACATCACAACCCACTGCCATTCCCGAGGTCCTAGCCGATCCAATGACCCGCACAATGCTCACCGGCTCCCGAGCCGGAGCTTGCGGAGGCGAGCAGCCCGGGAGCGAACCGCACGCCACCACCGTCCATCAGGAGCGTGAGCGGACGGGCAGTAAGTTCGTCCGATGGATGCGCTGGCCTTCTACGGACTGGAATCGACCTCGGACCCGACGCACTGGCGGTTGCCGGTCGTCCCGACCTTGTGTTCGGGACTCGGGGCGCTCTTCGGCGGGGCCGGGCTCGGGGCCTGCGTGGAGGCCCTCGAGCAGGTGACGGGGCGGCCGTTGGTGTGGGCGACCGGCCAATACCTTTCGTACGCCCGACCACCCGCAGTCATCGACATCCGGGTCGACGAGGTCGTGCGCGGCCATCAGATCTCCCAGGCGCGTGCGGTGGCCCGGGTCGGCGACGACGAGATCCTCACCGTCAACGCGGCCCTCGGCCACCGCGAGGTTCCCCACGTCGGCGAATGGGCCGAGATGCCCGTCGTCCCGCCGCCGATGGAATGTCGACCGCGCGATCTGATGGATCGTCCCGACGCGTCGATCATGGACCGCATCGACATGCGCATGGCCAACGCGCGGAACTTCGACGAACTCGACGGCACGCCGGGCGACGGTCGGTGCGCGCTCTGGGTCCGCCTGCCCGGTCTGCTCGAACTGTCCGCGGCCACGCTCTCGATCATCGGCGACTACGTCCCCATGGGGATCTCGCAGGCCCTCGGCAAACGCGCCGGCGGGAACAGCCTCGACAACACGTTGCGGGTCGCGCAACGGGTGCAGACCGAATGGATCCTCGCCGACATCCGTGTCCACGCGATCGCCGACGGCTTCGGCCACGGCCTGGTGCACCTCTGGACCCAGGACGGCACCTTGCTCGGCACCGCGAGTCAGTCCACGATCGTGCGGAACTGGCGCGAGAACCCTCCCGAAAGGTCACGCTGATGGCAGTCGTCCAACGTTGGGGGATCACCGTTCCCCTCGCCGGCGTTCCGCTGATGGAACACAAGGAATGGTTCCGCGAGTTGGTCGACCTCGGATTCACCGACGTCTGGTCCGCCGAGACCAACGGCACCGACGCGTTCACGCCGCTCGTGCTCGCCGCAGTCTGGGCGCCGACCCTGCGCCTCGGCCAAGCGATCGTGCCCGTCTATACGCGCGGTCCCGCTCTGCTCGCGCAGTCGATTGCGACCCTGGCCGACATCGCGCCCGGGCGCGCGGTGCTCGGCATCGGCTCGTCGAGCAACGTGATCGTGGAACGCTGGAACGGCATCCCGTTCGAGCAGCCGTACCAACGGGTGCGCGACACGGTGCGCTTCCTCCGCGCCGCCCTCGCCGGTGAGAAGGTGACCGAGGAGTACGAGACGTTCTCGGTCAAGGGGTTCCGGCTCGGCATCCGGCTCCCCGAACCGCCCACGATCCTCGTCGCCGCGTTGCGCGAAGGAATGCTGAAACTCGCCGGGCGCGAAGCCGACGGCGCGATCGTCAACTGGCTCTCGGCCGAAGACGTGAAGACCGTCGCCCCGATCGTGGGTGCGGACAAAGAGGTCGCCGCACGGATCTTCGTGCTGCCCACCGAAGACCGCGACACGGTCCGCGGGATCGGTCGGCGCATGATCGCCGAATACATGAACGTTCCGGTCTACGCGGCCTTCCACGAATGGATCGGCCGCGGCGACGCATTGCGCCCGATGTGGGATGCGTGGAAGGCCGGCGATCGGGCAGGTGCGACCGAGGTCATCCCGGATCACGTGCTCGACGAACTCATCGTCTGGGGTTCACCCGAGAAGTGCGCCGAGGGTGTCCGCGCGTACGCCGACGCCGGAGTCACGACGCCCGCGCCCATGATCATCGCCGACCCGGCGACCGCCCGATCCACGATGCAGGCGCTCGCCCGGGTCAAGCCGTGAGGCGACCGGTGTGAACCCGGCGCCGATGACCCAGAAATGGCTCGACCAGGTGGTCGAGCCGGTCGAGGACCCGGGCCAGCGGATCATCGACGCGCACCATCACCTCTGGCCGACCGGCGGCGCACTCCCGTACGGCATCGCCGAGCTCACGGCCGACATCACCAGTGGCCATCACGTGGAACACACCGTCTTCATGGAGTGCGGTGCGGGCTATCTCACCGATGGACCAGACCATCTCCGGCCGACGGGCGAGACCGCATTCGTCGCGACGGCCGCGGTCGGCGATCCGGACCATCGCATCGCGGGCATCGTCGCGCATGCGGACCTGACCGACCTCGACCACCTCGACGAAGTCCTCGACACCCATCGAGCGGTCGGCCACGGACGGTTCCGCGGCATCCGCCACGGTGGTGCGCGCGATCCGAATCCACGTGCATTGATGATCCGTGGCAACGCGCCGGAGGGCCTCTACGCGCGGCCCGACTTCCGCGCTGGTGTGGCGCGTCTCGGCACGCGCGGGCTCACGTACGACACCTGGCACTACCACCATCAGAACGCCGACTTCGCCGCGCTCGCACGCGCGGTGCCCGACACGCAACTGGTGCTCGACCACTTCGGGACGCCTCTCGGTGTGGGTGATTACGCCGGGCAGCGCGAGTCGATCTTCCACCAGTGGCGCCAGGACATCGCGGAGATCGCGCGGTACGAGAACGTGGTGGCGAAGATCGGTGGAATGGCGATGCCCGACAACGGCTTCGGCTGGCATACCGCCGATCGGCCCCCGACCTCGGACGAGTTCGTCGCGGCACAGGCTCGCTACTACCTGCACACCATCGAGTGCTTCGGTCCCGAACGGTGTCTCTTCGAGTCGAACTTCCCGATGGACCGGATGTCCTTGTCGTACCGGGTCCTCTGGAACGGCCTGAAGAAGATCGCCGCGCCGTTCTCGCCGAGCGAGCGGGACGCGATGTTCTTCACCAACGCGGCGCGGATCTACGGCGTCGACATCGAGGGCGACGGGGTCTGAACCCGGCGCTCAGAACTTCCGGATCGCGTCGCGGGATTCGAGCACCGACGCGTCGCCGAAGACTTCGAGTCCCTCGAGACCACGCCGTCCGGTCGCGTAGAGCAGCAGGTCCTGGGCCGATCCGCGCACCGCGACGTCGCCCTTGGCGTGCTCGCGGGTGATCGCCAGACCATCGGGTTCGAAGCGGAGTACCCACTCACCATCGCCGTCCGTCACGTGGAGGTGCACCGACTCGCCGTCGCCGACCAGCGCGGCGAGGTCGTCGGGCCGGAAGTTGAGCGACGCGGTCAGGTTGACCAGACGCTCGTCGATGCCGTCGATCGCCAGTGCGGTCTCGATCGGACCGCTGCCGCCGGCCGCGCTCTCTGCGTCCCATCGGTGGACCGTCGTCTCGTGCGCCATGCGCCGGGACCAGAACCGCGCGTGTTGGTCGGGACCCCACGACCACATGTCCGCATCCGCATCGATGCCACGCAAGGTCTCGACGAGGTCCGCGGCGCCGGCGGCGAACCAGTCGGCGTAGTCGTCATCGCCAGCGGGAAGCGCAAGGTCGAGATCTGCGGGGCTGACGAACGCACGCGTCGTGGCAATTCCGAGCACCCACCGATGGGTCGTCCCCGTGTGCTTCACCAGTTTCGCCATGGTCCACTCGGGCGTCGCAGGAACGGCCGCGGTCGGACCGGCCGTGCGCGCCGCCGCGACGAGGGCGGCCGCCTCGCGCTCGATGACATCAAGGAACTGTTGATGATCCATGGCGGGCGACACTACGACGCGCCCGGGAAACGGAGGGACGCAATCGGGAACGTGTCCGTATTTCTGCGTATTCGAGTTGACCCGACCCGAATGTGCGTTCGATGCTACGAACTGACGTTCGGGAAACGTGAGCGCTTCGTGAGTGATTGCGACACCATCGAGCACGGCGGCTCCCGCCAGGTCCGTGGGTCGTTCGTGGACCCGGTCGGCGAAGTCCGTCAGGTCGTCAACGACGCGCTCGCCACGATCGACATCGGCGGAATGACCGACGCAGAACTCGCAACTGATCTCGTCCGCCTGCGCCCGCAGGCGGATCGCATCGAATCGGTCCTGACCGAGATGGCATGAAAGCGCGTCAACGCGGCGTTGGCCTCACTGGTGGTTACGCGTCCACGCCAGCCTGGCTGTCGTGGCAGACCGGTCAACACCGAGGCGCCGTCCATCAGATCATGAGGACTGGCGACCTGCTCGAACTGCTTCCCGAAACCGCTCGCGCATGGCGCGCGGGCGAGATCACCTCGACCGCCGTCACGCTGATCGCGGCGGCACGCGTCCCCGGCAGCGACGACAAGCTCGTGGAGAGTGAAGTCGAGTTCTTGGCCTTCGCGAAGCGACGTGATCACAAGTCGCTGCGCATCGCGACGGCGCACTTCCCCGCACTGGCGCGCGCCGACGGTGCGAAGCTGGTGAACCCCGACTGCATCACCCTCTCCGATGTCGGTGACCGGACGGTCGTCAGTGGGGAGCTCCATTCCGATGCGGCCGAGACCGTCGGTCTCGTACATCGTGCGCGGTCGCCGCGAGCGCGGGACCGAACCGACGACGGGAACGTTCACCGGAGTCATCCATCCGCGCGATCGCGATCGGATCCTCTGCGATTGCCGCCCCTCACGGGTCGTGCTCGGCCCGCGTGGTGAAACGCTCGACGTCGGTCGCGCGTCACCCACCTGGCCGGCGGCGGTTCGTCGGGCGATCGTGGTGCGAGACCAGGGTTGTCAGTGGCCAGGCTGCGTTACGCCGGCGCCATGGTGTGACGCGCACCACTTCGTGCACTGGGAACACGGTGGATCCACATCGGTCGAGAACGGATTCCTCTTGTGCCGAAGACACCACACCCTTCTGCATCGAAGTACCGATTGGGACATCACGTTCGATCGTCAGCGGGTGCGAGTGTGCCGACCCGATGGTCGCGAACTCGAACGCGATCCATGGGCCCATCTCGAACCCGCCGCGCGCGTCACCTGGCCACCCGCGCCCGACGCGTACGCGAGCACGTCGCCGTTGCGCCGCGGCTACCCGCGTCGACCAGGGCGCTCACCCGAACAGCGTCAACGGATCCTCGCGTTCGATCAGGCTCGCGTCGTCGTTGCGGGCCGCGTTCACCCGAGTACTCACGGACCAGTACTCGAGCAGGTCGTCGGGCGCCGGGGCCAGCAGCGGTTCCAGCGCCGCGGCCTCGGTGACGTCACGGTCGAGCCACTGGTCCCAGGCATCACGATCGAGCATCACCGGCATCCGGTCGTGGATCGGCGCCAACGTGGCATTGGCGCGCGTCGTGATCACTGCGCACGTACGGATCCAGGGCCCGGTATCCAGCGTGCGATCCCTCCAGGTCTCGGCGAGACCGGCGAAGGCGAGCGGCGCACCGTCGCGCGCCCGGATGAACACCGGATGTTTCTTGCCCCCCACCAGGGTCTGCCACTCGTAGAAGCCGTCCGCCGGGATGATGCAGCGCCGCCGCTCGAACGCATGGCGGTAAGCCGGCTTCTCGGTGAGCGTCTCGGCCCGGGCGTTGATCAGGCGGTCACCGATACCGAGATCGTCGGCCCACGACGGCACCAGCCCCCACCGCATCGGGCCGAGGAG
>JBBQXR010000046.1:0-13503 GCA_038209455.1 Acidimicrobiia bacterium | reverse complement strand
TGGGAGCTGACGTGCCGAAGCGCACCGACCTCGAATCGATCCTGATCATCGGCAGCGGACCGATCGTGATCGGTCAGGCCTGCGAGTTCGACTACTCGGGCACCCAGGCGTGCCGGGTCCTGCGCGCGGAGGGCTACCGCGTGATCCTCGTCAACTCGAACCCGGCCACGATCATGACCGACCCCGATTTCGCGGATGCCACCTACGTGGAACCACTCGACGTCGAGAGCTTGCGGCGGATCATCGAGCGCGAGCGTCCCGACGCGGTCCTGCCGACCCTGGGTGGTCAGACCGCCCTGAACCTCGCGATCGCACTCGACGAGGCCGGTGTCTTCACGGAGTTCGACGTCGAACTCATCGGTGCGAGCATCGAGGCGATCCACACCGCGGAGGACCGCAGCCGGTTCAAGGCCGCGATGCAGGAGATCGGCCTCGCGGTCCCCGCCTCGGGTCTCGCGTACACCGTGGAGGAGGCGATCGTCGTCGGCCAGGAAGTGGGGTTCCCGCTCATCTGTCGGCCGTCGTTCATCCTCGGTGGCGGGGGCACGGGATTCGCGTACGACGTCGAGGAGTTGCGGGGCGTCGCGGAGCGGGGACTCGCGGCGAGTCCGGTGTCGGAGATCCTGCTCGAGCAGTCGGTGCTCGGCTGGAAGGAATCCGAGCTCGAGGTCATGCGGGACCACGCCGACAACGTCGTGGTCATCTGCTCCATCGAGAACCTCGATCCGATGGGCGTGCACACCGGTGACTCGGTCACGGTCGCGCCGGCTCAGACCCTCACCGATCTCGAGTACCAGCGCATGCGCGACGCCGCGTTCGCGTGCATCCGGCGCATCGGTGTGGAGACCGGCGGGTCGAACGTGCAGTTCGGTCTGGACCCGTCCAACGGGCAGATGGTCATCATCGAGATGAACCCGAGCGTGTAGCGGTCGAGTGCGCTCGCGAGCAAGGCGACCGGGTTCGCGATCGCGAAGATCGCGGCGAAGCTGGCGGTCGGCTACCGCCTCGACGAAGTCACCAACGACATCACCCGGGTCACCCCCTCGAGTTTCGAGCCGACCATCGACTACGTGGTCACCAAGATTCCGCGGTGGGCGTTCGAGAAGTTGCCGGGAGCCGAGCCGGTCCTCGGGACGATGATGCAGTCCGTCGGTGAGGTGATGGCGCTCGGCCGCACGTTCCCCGAGTCGCTCCAGAAGGCGCTCCGGTCGCTCGAGTCCGGTCGCTCGGGACTCGATCACCTCGATCCTGCGTTCGTGGAACTGTCGGACGAGGACCTGGAACGGGCCTGCCGGCGCACCACCCCCGACCGCCTGTTCGCGCTCGCGGTCGCGCTCGGCCGTGGCATCTCGATCGAACGGCTCTACGAGATCACCGCGGTGGATCCGTGGTATCTCGACCAGATGGCCCAGATCGTCGAGGCCGCCATCGAACTGGCCGGCATGGGGCCGTGCGCGTCGCTCGACCGGGCCACCTGGCGGTGGGCCAAGCGGCTCGGGTTCGGCGACGGTCAACTCGCGCACCTGTGGGGCGAGACGCCCGAGGCGGTGCGGGCGGCCCGCAAAGCCGCCGGGGTCGAGATCACCTACAAGACAGTCGACACCTGCGCCGCGGAGTTCGCTGCGTCCACGCCGTACCACTACGGCACCTACGAGGACGTCGGCGAGGTCGCGCCGTTCACGAAACCGGCCGTGGTCATCCTCGGCAGCGGTCCCAACCGCATCGGCCAGGGCGTGGAGTTCGACTACTGCTGCGTCCACGCAGCGTTCGCGCTGTCCGACGCGGGCTTCGAGACCGTCATGGTCAACTGCAACCCGGAGACCGTCTCCACCGATTACGACACCAGCGACCGGTTGTTCTTCGAGCCGCTCTCGATCGAGGGTGTGCTCAACGTCTGTGAGGCGCTCCAGGCGAACGGTGAGTTACGGGGTGTCGTCGTCGCCCTGGGTGGCCAGACCCCACTCAAGCTCGCGCATGCGCTCGAGCAGGCGGGCATCCCGGTGGTCGGGACCAGCCCGGAGTCCATCGACCTCGCCGAGGACCGCGACCGGTTCAAGGCGCTGTGTGACGAGTTGGAGATCCCGCAGCCGCCGGGCGGCACCGCGCTGACGGCCGAGGGCGCACGCGCCATCGCGGCCGAGATCGGCTACCCGGTCCTGGTCCGACCCTCGTACGTGTTGGGCGGCCGCGCCATGCAGATCGTGTTCGACGAGGCCGGCCTCGACGGCGCGATGGCCGAACTCGCCGAGCACGGTTCGCTCGGTCGGGAAGGCGGGCTCTCGGCCGACCGCCCGGCGCTCATCGACCGCTTCCTCGAGGACGCGATCGAAGTCGACGTCGACGCGCTCCGTGATCACGCCGGCGAAGTGCTCATCGGCGGGATCATGGAACACATCGAGGAGGCCGGCGTGCACTCCGGCGACAGCGCCTGTGTGCTGCCACCGTCGACGCTGTCCGCCGCCACCATCGCGACGCTGACCGAATACACCGAACGACTCGCCGGTGCGCTGAACGTGCTCGGACTCCTCAACGTGCAGTACGCGGTCAAGGACGGCGCGGTCTCGGTGATCGAAGCCAACCCCCGGGCCAGCCGCACCGTGCCGTTCGTGAGCAAGGCCACCGGCGTACCGCTGGCCAAAGTCGCGGCCCGGTTGATGCTCGGGGCCACACTCGCCGAACTCCGTACCGAAGGACTCGTCCGGCCACCCGCGGAGGGCGGGCACGTTTCGGTGAAGGAAGCGGTGTTGCCGTTCAACCGGTTCCCGACCGTCGACACCCTGCTCGGACCCGAGATGCGTTCGACCGGTGAGGTCATGGGCATTGACCGGTCCTTCGGCCTCGCGTTCGCAAAGAGTCAGGCGGCCGCCGGGAGCCGCCTGCCGGATACCGGCACGGTGTTCCTCTCGCTCGCGGACAAGGACAAGGACCACGGTCTCGTCGCCGCTACCCGCTTCGTGGAACTGGGGTTCTCGATCATCGCGACTGCGGGGACCGCGGCCGCGTGTGAGGAGCGGGGGATCCCTGTGGAGGCAGTCGTGGCCAAGGTCGGTGACCCCACCGGGATGGATCCGCTCGAACTCATCACGTCCCACAAGGTCGACCTGGTGGTGAACACGCCGCGCGGTCGTGGCCCCCGCGCGGATGGTGCGCATATCCGGCGCGCCGCGGTGGTGCACAACGTGCCGTGTCTCACCACAGTGGCGGCGGCCCTCGCGGCGGCCGCCGGCATCGCCGAGAGCCAGACCACCGCGGTCACGGTCCGGTCCTTGCAGGAGTACCACGCCGACGGTCAGCTGCGGCTCGAGGTGTGATGCGCTCCCGGCGGGCGGTGACCGGACCCGCGGTCGACATGACGGTCGCAGTCGGGCCGTTGCGGTTGCGGAGTCCGATCGTGGCCGCGTCGGGAACCTTCGGGCACTCTGACGAGGTCCTGCGGATCGGCGACGGCACGCGGATCGGTGCGGTCACGGTGAAGTCGCTCGCCGTGTTCCCATGGGCCGGGAATCCGGCACCGCGCCTCCATGCCGGTGCCGGCGGTGGAATGTTGAACTCGGTCGGCCTCCAGGGTCCCGGGGTCGAAGCGTGGATCCGCGATGACTGGCCCGCACTGAAGGCGCACGGCGTGCCCGTCATCGTCTCGATCTGGGGCCGCACCGTCGAAGACTTCGCCGCGGCGGCCCGTGCCATCGCACCCATCGCCGACGCGCTCGCAGCGGTCGAGGTCAACATGAGTTGTCCCAACGTGGAGGATGCGGCGCGCATGTTCGCCCACGATCCGGTCGCGACCGGTGCCGTGGTCACGGCGGTTCGCGGGGTGGGACTCGATCTCCCGGTGTTCGCGAAGTTGTCGCCGAACACTTGGGAGGTGGTTGCCGTCGCCCGCGCCGCAATGGATGCGGGTGCCGCCGGGCTGACGCTGGTGAACACGCTCCTCGGGATGGGGATCGACGCCGAGAGCCGCCGGCCGCAACTCGGGAATGTGACAGGTGGATACTCGGGTGACCCGGTGAAGCCGGTGGCGCTGCGCATCGTGCACGAGATCACCCGTGCGCTCGGCCCGATTCCGATGATCGGTACCGGGGGAGTGAGCACGGGACTCGACGCCGTCGAGATGTTGCTCGCCGGGGCGAGCGCCGTGGGCGTCGGCACGGTGTCGTTCCGGGAACCCCGGGCGGTGAACCGGATCCACGACGAACTGCACGAGTGGTGTGGCGCGCATGACGTCGGCCGGGTCTGCGACCTGGTCGGTGCAATCGAGACAACATGAGCACGACGACAAGGAGCGACGAAACATGACGACCGCGGTCGGAGCCCCAGCCGAGGTACGCGAGCGGTTGGTATTGCCGCTCGACGTGGGCGACCTCGATGCCGCACTCGCCATGGCGCGGCTGGTGGCACCGTGGTTCGGCATCGCCAAGGTCGGGCACGAGTTGTACGCCGAGGCGGGACCCGAGGCATTCGACCGTCTGCACGACCTCGGGTTCACGGTGTTCTGTGACCTCAAACTGCACGACATCCCCCACACCGTCGAACGGGCGGCGGCGGCCCTGGCCGCTCACGGTGTGGGATTCCTCAACGCGCACGCAGCCGGTGGGCCTGGGATGTTGGAGGCCTTCGTCGCCGGTTCCCGCGCCGGTGCGCGGCGCGCGGGGTTGCCCGATCCGGTGACGCTCGCGGTCACCGTCCTCACCTCGGATGCCGACACCGGTGCGTTCGCCGAGCGACTGGAGTGGGCCCGCACGGCCGGGTGTACCGGGGTGGTGTGCAGCGGACTCGAGTTGGAGCAGGTCCGGACCGCGGGATTGGCGTCGATGGTGCCGGGGATCCGTCCCGCCGGCGCCGCGATCGGCGACCAGGTGCGGGTGACCACACCGGGCGACGCGATCTCCCGCGGTGCGAGTTGGCTGGTCATCGGCCGTCCGGTGACCGGCGCGCCTGACCCTGCGGTCGCGGCGGCGGCCATCGCGGCCGAGGTGGCCGCGGCCTCGATCACGTCCTGAAGAACACCTGACGAGGTTCCGCACGACGACCCCAGGACACTTGCAGACCCCTGCCTATACTCAGCGCCGCTCGAACTCAGTCACGCGCCGTGCCGATCCTGGTGCTCTCGGAGGTCCCCGTCTATGCCGCTCCCGCCCGCGCTCACACCCGAGCAGCGTCAAGCTGCGCTCGAGAAGGCTGCCGTCGCGCGCCGGGTGCGGGCCGAGATCAAGGCGCGTCTCAAGTTGAACCGGCTGTCGCTCGCCGACCTGTTCACCCAGAGCGACCATGACGACATCGTCGCCAAGCTCAAGGTGGTCAGCGTCCTCGAGTCGCTGCCCGGCGTGGGCAAGGTACGAGCGCGGCGGATCATGGCCGACCTCGAGATCAGCGAGAGTCGCCGTCTGCGCGGGCTCGGGACCAAGCAGCGCGCTGCGCTGTTGGCTGCCTTCGTCGGTCAGTAGCGTCCGCTGAGCGTGCTCGTGGTCCTGACCGGACCTTCCGGCGTGGGCAAGGGCACCGTCGGACGGGCGTTGCTGGCGCAGGAGCCGAACCTGGTGTGGTCGGTGTCCGCCACCACACGCGC
Source organism: Acidimicrobiia bacterium (assembly GCA_038209455.1). Classification (GTDB taxonomy): domain Bacteria; phylum Actinomycetota; class Acidimicrobiia; order IMCC26256; family JAENVU01; genus JAENVU01. The sequence goes on along the minus strand of JBBQXR010000046.1, from coordinate 7,937 downwards.
ACCGCGTGACGGCGAGGTCGACGGGCGGGAGTACCACTTCATCAGCCGCGAGGACTTCGAGGCCCAGCGCGACGCCGGCGGCTTCCTCGAGTGGTTCGAGGTCTACGGGCAGCTCAAGGGCACGCCCATCGCACCGGTCGTCGAGCAACTCGAGGCCGGCGCCGACGTGCTGCTCGAGATCGACGTGCAGGGGGCCCTGGCGGTCAAGGAGCGCCTGCCCGAGGCGCTGCTGGTGTTCCTGCGGGCGCCCGACCGGTCCGAGCAGGAGGCCCGCCTCCGAGGCCGTGACAGCGACGATGCCGAACAGATCGAGCGCCGGTTGGCCACTGCGGCCGAGGAGGAGGCCCTGGCGCACCGGTTCGACGCCGTGGTCGTGAACGACACCGTGGAACGAGCAGCCGGCGAAGTCGCTGCTATCCTGGATTCCCGTCGTCGAGGACCCTCGTCCGACGGCATTTCCTGACTTTCTGGAGCCCTTCACCATGGCCGAACGCCGCGCGTCCCTCACCGAGCCCCGCATCGAGCACCTGCTCGCCCGCGAGGACTCGAAGTTCACGCTGGTGACCCTGGCGTCGCGTCGGGCCCGGGAGATCAACGACTATTACAACCACCTCGGTGACGGACTGGGCAAGATCGTCCCGCCGCAGGTCACGTCGGTGTCCCGCAAGCCCCTGTCGATCGCCCTCGAGGAGATCGAGGCGGGCAAGATCATCAAGGCCGCTCTGGCGGAACCCGAAGCCGAAGCAGCCGGAACGGACGCTGCGGACGCCACTGCGGACTCGGCGGAGCCCGCGGGCGACGCCGGCTGAGTTCGTTGGCACCCGACTCCGGGGCCTGGGGTGGCCGTCAGGTCGTCCTCGGAGTCGCCGGCGGCATCGCGGCGTACAAGGCCGTGGAGCTGTGTCGACGCATGGTCGACGCGGGTGCGCACGTGATCCCGGTGCTCACCGAGGACGCGACCCGATTCGTCGGTGCACTCACCTTCTCCGCGCTCGCCTCCGAGCCCGCGCAGACCCAACTCTTCACCGGTCCGAACCACGACGGCAGCGGCTCCGACGGTGTTGGCGACCCGATCCCGCACACCCGGCTCGGTCAACGGGCGGACGTGATCGTGGTCGCCCCGGCGACGGCCCGGATCATCGCCAAGCTGGCGGCCGGACTCTCGGACGATCTCCTCACCGCCACGCTGCTCGCCACCCGTGCCCCGGTCGTCGTGGCCCCGGCGATGCACACCGAGATGTGGGAGCACCCGGCGGTCCAGGAGAACCTGGTCACGCTGCGTCGGCGTGGGGTCCATGTGGTCGAACCCGAGTCGGGCCGCCTCGCCGGTGGCGACGTGGGTGCCGGGCGCCTCGCCGCCCCGGAACGCATCATGGAAGCGGTCCTGGCGGTGCTGACGCATTCGTCGGTTTCCGGAGGATCGGGGACCCAGAGATGCGATCTGGCTGGCGCTCGCTTCTTGGTGACGGCCGGAGGGACGCGCGAACCGATCGATCCGGTGCGGTTCATCGGCAACCGGTCGTCGGGGAAGATGGGCCATGCGGTCGCGGACCGCGCCAACGCCCGGGGTGCCGCCGTCACGCTGGTGACCACGAGCGGTCTCGCCGTCGCGGAGGGAATCGACGTGGTCTGCGTCGCCACCGCCGCCGAGATGCACACGGCGGTCACCGCCCGGTTCGATCAGGTCGACGCGGTGGTCATGGCCGCGGCGGTCGCCGATTTCCGACCCAAGGCGGTCGCCCCGGACAAGCTGAAGAAGGCCGACGGGGCGCCCGAGATCATCCTCGAACCCACGGTCGACATCCTCGCCGAACTCGGAGCCGCCAAGCGGGGCCAGGTGCTGGTGGGATTCGCGGCCGAAACCGAGGCGGTGGCCGAGAACGCCGCCGCCAAGCTGACCGCCAAGAACGTCGACCTGCTCGTGGCCAACGATGTTTTGGACCCGCAAGCGGGCTTCGAAGTCGACACGAACCGAGCGATCCTGCTTGACTCTTCGGGCGCTTCCGAGGAGACGCCCTTGCTCACGAAGGCCGCACTGGCCGACGTGATTCTCGACCGAGTGGCCGCACGATTGGGCCGCGGACCCACGACCCCAGATCAGGAGATGCGTTGAGCGCCTTCACCTTCACGTCGGAATCGGTGACCGAGGGTCACCCCGACAAGATGAGCGATCAGATTTCGGACGCCGTGCTGGACGCGATCTTCGAGGAGGACCCCAACAGCCGGGTCGCCTGCGAGACCATGTGCACCACCGGTCTCGTCATCGTGGCCGGTGAGATCAGTACGCAGGCGTACGTCGACATCCCGCGGGTCGTGCGCGACACGGTGCGGAGCATCGGGTACGACCGCGAGTCCTACGGCTTCGACGGCAACACCTGCGGCGTGATCACATCGATCGACGAGCAGAGTCCCGACATCGCGATGGGTGTCGACAAGGCCGAGGAGCAGCGTGCGGGCGACACCGACCGCATGCTGGAGACCGGCGCCGGCGACCAGGGCATGATGTTCGGGTACGCGTGTGACGAGACCGACGACCTGATGCCGATGCCGATCTGGCTCGCGCACAAGTTCGCCTTCCGTCTCGCCGAGGTCCGCAAGTCGGGCACGCTCGGCTACCTGCGTCCGGACGGCAAGACGCAGGTGACGATCGAGTACGAGGACGGCGTGCCGAAGCGGCTCGCGACCGTCCTGATCTCCACGCAGCACGCCCCGGGGATCGACCGCGACACGATGATCAAGCCCGACCTGATCGAGCACGGGATCCGGCCGTTGATCCCGGCGCAGTTCGCCGACGACGACTTCGAGGTCCATGTCAACCCGACGGGCAACTTCGAACTCGGGGGACCTCACGCCGACTGCGGACTCACCGGCCGCAAGATCATCGTCGACACCTACGGCGGGATGGCCCGTCACGGTGGCGGTGCCTTCAGCGGCAAGGACCCCACGAAGGTCGACCGGTCCGCGGCCTACGCGGCTCGCCACGCGGCGAAGAACATCGTCGCGGCGGGGATCGCGAAGCGGTGTGAGGTCCAGGTCGCATACGCGATCGGTATCGCACGCCCGGTGTCGCTCATGGTGGAGACCTTCGGGACGTCGGAAGTCGACCCGGAGAAGTTGCCGGCGTTGATCAACGAGCACTTCGACCTCCGCCCGGCGGCGATCATCGAGCGGCTCGACCTGCGGCGGCCCATCTACCGTCGCACGGCGGCCTACGGGCACTTCGGTCGCAACGAGCCGGAGTTCACCTGGGAGCACACCACCGGCGCGGACGCACTTCGCGCCGCCGCCGCTGCGCTCTAGGCGCGAGCGCCGTCACGACCGTCCCGATGGTCAGCGGCGAGATGGGGTCGACCGGCACCCGCGTGGTGCGGGTTCGCCCCGATCTCACCGCGATCACCCGAGAGTTCGACTACGAGGTCCCCGACGCGCTCGGGGGCCTCGTGCGCGTCGGCACCATCGTGCGGGTCCCGCTCCACGGCCGGAAGGTCCGCGGGTGGGTCGTGGCCGACCCGGTCGTGCCCGACGCCGCGGTGGGCCGCATCCTGCCGATCTCGAAGGTGGTCGGTGCGGGGCCACCTCCGGACGTCCTCGACCTCTGCCGGTGGACCGCCCATCGCTGGGCCGGGCGTGACGTCGCGTTGTTCCGGGCCGCGTCACCTCCAAACGCAGCCCGCGAGCCGTGGCCGTCGGACGTGCCGGTTCCAACCGGTCTGGTCGCACCTGCTCGCCACGAGGTGGTGGCCTGGCCGCCCGCGACCGACCGTCGCGAACTCGTGGCCGAACGCATCGCTGCCGACGGGTCCACGCTGGTCCTGATCGCCGACGCGCACCGCCTGGGCGCGTTGGTGCGCGATCTCGAACGGCGGGGTCATCGGGTGATCGTGATGCGCTCGGACCTCGACGATGCCGTCCGCACCCGCGCGTGGTCGGACGCCCGCCGCGGTCGCGTGGTGGTGATCGGCGGTCGCACCGCGGTCTGGGCCCCGGTGCCCGACCTCCGGGCCGTGATCGTGCTCGACGAAGGGGACGAGGCCCTTCAGGAGGAGCGGGTCCCCACGTGGCACGCGCGTGACGTCGCGATCGAGCGCGCGACGCGGGTGGGCGCCGCCATCACCCTGATCGCTCCGGTGCCCACTCCGGAGGCCGCCGCGCTGACGTCTGGCGTCGTCACCCGCCCGACTCCCACGGTCGAGCGCGCGGGTTGGCCGCTCGTGGAGGTGGTCGATCTCCGGGCCGAGCCGCCGGGCAACGGACTGCTGAGCGAGGGCCTGGCCCGTGCCCTGCACCGGACCGTCGACGCCGGTGAGCGCGCGGTGTGCGTCCTGAACCGCAAGGGCCGGGCCCGACTGCTCACCTGCCTCGCCTGCCACACCGTCGCCACCTGCGAGCGCTGCGACGCGGCGGTGGCGGAGAGCAGTCCCGGCGAGCTGCGCTGTCCCCGCTGCGACACCGTTCGCCCGGTCATCTGCACCGCCTGTCTCAATACGAAGTTGCGCGCGTCGCGCCTCGGGGTGCAGCGGCTCCGGGACGCGCTGGCGGCGCTGTTGCCCCGTACCGAGATCGCCTGGCTCGACGCATCGGTCGACGACGTGCCGACCGCGCCCGTGATCGTCGGGACCGAGGCAGTGCTGCACCGCGTCGATGCCAAGCTCGTCGCGTTCCTCGATCTGGACCAGGAACTCTTCGCCCACCGGGTCCGGGCGGCCCAACAGGCGGCGAGCCTGGTGGCGCGCGCCGCGCGGCGGGTCGGGGCGAAGGATCGTGGGGGTCGGTTGGTCCTCCAGACCCGGACGCCCGAGCACGACGTCATCGCGCTGGCCGTCTCGGGCGACCCGTCGGGCGTCATGGTGGCGGAGCAGGCGCGGCGCGAGATGTTGGCGTTCCCGCCGGTGGGCGCGGTGGCGGAGCTGAGTGGTGAGACCGCGGCGGTGACCGCGGCGGTCATGGCCGTCCGGCGCGACTACCGGGTGATGGGTCCTTCCGAGCACGGCACCGGTTCGAACGCGCTGGTCCTCGCGCCCACCCCCGACGAACTCGCGGCCGCCCTCGCCACCGCCGGCCCCCCCGGCCACGCCGCCGGTCGCCTCCGCATCGCCGTCGACCCCCCTCGCATCTGACCCCAGCGCGCGACCCCTCCGTTTTCGGCGCCGAAATAGCGGCCCCGAGGTCGGTGTTCGCGTGTCGAAATGAGCCGGGGGTCGACCGGCGACGCCCGGGAGTGCCACCATCCGGCCCATGACCGAACGCACCTATCCGGGATTCGCGGGCACCGTCGGGCGGACCTTCGCCGGATCCGTCGGCGCGTGGCCCGAACGCCCGACCGCACGCGACGGCGCGCCCAACATCGTGATCGTGCTCGCCGACGACCTCGGGTACTCGGATCTCGGGTGCTACGGCAGCGAGATCGAGACCCCGCACCTCGACGCGCTGGCGGCCCGCGGACTGCGCGGGACCAACTTCCACGTCACGCCGATGTGCTCGCCGACCCGTGCCGCGCTCCTCACCGGCGTCGAACCCCATCGCGCCGGACTCGGGACTGTCGCCCACGTGGATCCCGGCTTCCCGGGGTACGCGTCGGAGCTGGCCCCCGACGTGATGACGATGGCCGAGATCCTCCGCGACGAAGCGGGGTACGCCACGATGATGGTGGGCAAGTGGCACCTGGCGAAGGACTCCGATTGTGCCGAGGGGCCCCGCCACTCGTGGCCCTGCCAGCGCGGCTTCGACCGCTACTACGGCGTGATCGACGCGTTCACCAACCTGCACCAACCGCACCGACTTGTCGAGGACAACCACCAGGTCGACATCGACCAGTACCCCGACGACTACTACTTCACCGACGACATCACGGATCACGCGATCTCGATGGTGCGGTCACAGAAGACGGCGAACCCGTCGCGTCCGTTCCTGCTTTACATGGCGCACGGTGCAGTACACGCGCCGCTGCACGCCCGGCCGGAGGACATTGCGAAGTACCGCGGTCGATACGACGCGGGTTGGGACGCCCTCCGCGCGGAGCGGTTCGCGCGTCAGCAGGAACTCGGCGTGGTCGCGCCCGGCGTGGAGTTGGCGCCGCGGAACACCGAACGGGACCATGACGTCACCCCGTGGGATGACCTGTCGGCCGACGAGCAACGACTCTTCGCCCGACACATGGAGGTCTACGCGGGCATGGTCGACCGCATCGACCAGAACATCGGTCGCTTCGTCGACGCGCTCGACGACCTCGGCGAACTCGACAACACGATCTTCGTGTTCACGTCCGACAACGGCGCGTCCCGCGAGGGCGAGGTCGCGGGTACGACCGCGTACTACGTGCACCTCCTCCAGGGCGACGACATCGAAGCCGACCTTGCGCGCATCGACGAGATCGGCGGCCCGACCACGACCCCGCACTACCCGCGTGGGTGGTCGATGGCGTCGAACACGCCGTTCCGCCTCTACAAGATCAACACCCATCAAGGCGGGCACTCGGTGCCGTTCATCGTCTCGTGGCCGGACGGTCTCGGCGCGGCGGGGGAGTACCGCCGCCAGTACCAACACGTGACTGACCTCCTGCCGACGTTCCTCGAGATCGTCGGGGTCGACCGGCCCGCGGCACGGTACGGCGTGCCGCTCGTCGACGTGCAGGGTGCGAGCTTCACGTCGGTCCTCGCCGATGCCGACGCGCCGAGCACCCACCACGAACACGTCGTCGAGATGAATGGGCACCGCGGGTACTACCGCGACGGTTGGCACGCGGTGACGCTCCATCACGGGATGACGAGCTTCGTCGACGAGCAGTGGGAGCTGTACCACCTCGACGAGGACCCGACCGAGTTGCACGACCTCGCCGCCAGCAATCCCGAGAAGTTGCAGGAACTCACCGACGCCTGGGAAACCGCAGCCTGGGAGAACCACATCTACCCGCTCGACGAGGGCGTCAGCCTCAAGTACGTCACCCGACCTGAGCGCGACGCGATGTACGCAACGCCGGTGCGCATTCCGCGCGGGACGCCGACGCTCGAACGCTGGCGGTCGGTGCAGCTGATCTGGTTCCGCGGCTTCACCGTGACCGTCGACCTCGAACACGGGGCTGCAGACGAAGGCGTGCTCGTCGCACACGGCGACCAGGGCTCGGGGTACCTGCTGTACGTCCGTGACGGGGAGCTCACCCTCACCCACAACGACGGTCGCGGCCGCATGACCGAGGTCCCGGCCGGTCCACTCCCCGAGGGTGCGCGTGAGATCGTCGTGACCTTCACCGCGCCCGGCGACCGCTTGTGGAACGTGACCGTCGCGGTCGACGGTGAGGAGCGCGCTACACACGTCGGGCTCCCGATGCTGTTCGGGATCGCCCCGTTCCAGGGCATCGACATCGGCATCGACCGTCGGTCGCCGGTCTCGTGGAACCTGTACCAGGAGTTCGGACCGTTCCCGTACACCGGCACGCTCCACGCCGTCACGTACACGCCGGGCGAGCCCGCCCCCGATGCGCCGGTCCATCTCATCGACATGCTCCGCACCCTCGGCCTCCGGTACGAGTGACCCCGCCAACTATCGTCGGACCCGTGGACCACTTTCCCGACTCCCGAGCCGGAGCCTGCGGAGGCGAGCCGCGAGGCATCGAGCCTCACGTGACCACCGCTCATCAGGAGCGCGAGCGACGAGGCAGCGAGCCTTACTTCACCGGCTCTGATCAGGAGCGCGAGCGAACGAGCCGTATGAAGAGCAGTTGGTAGTGGCGGGTTACACGATTCGGGTCTTCGGCGATCCGGTACTGAAACAGCGGGCGAAGGACGTGACCGACGTCGACGGCGCGCTCGTGCGCGTCGTGAACACGATGGTCGACACGATGTACGACGCGTCCGGGGTCGGCCTCGCCGCCCCCCAGGTCGGGGTCCAGAAGCGGCTGTTCACCTTCGACGTCGGTGACGGTCCGCAGGTCCTCATCAACC
>JBBQXR010000045.1:0-13632 GCA_038209455.1 Acidimicrobiia bacterium | reverse complement strand
ACCACCGCTTTGGCTTCGAACCTCAATCCGGCAGCCCGGGGCGCGGTCGTGACCCTCACCGCCACGGTCTCCGCGCCGAGCGGAACCCCCACCGGCACGGTCACCTTCACCGAAGGTCCGACCACCCTGGGCACCGCACCGTTGAGCGCCGGAAGCGTGACGCTCCCGATCTCGTCGCTCCCGGGTGGCAACCACACCATCACCGCCACGTACACAGGGAGCGCGTCGTACGCGTCGAGCACCAGCACGCCGCTGCAACAGGCGATCGTGGCCACCCCGACCACGACGGGCATGGTCGCGACGCCGAGCCCGGCGCCGTACGGCGGTGCGGTGACGGTCACGGCGACGGTCGGAGCATCGAGCGGGACACCCACCGGGAGCGTCACGATCTCGGCCGACGGCACCGTGGTCGGGTCGAGTCTCGTGAGTAACGGCGTCGCGACCGTCACGACGTCGAGCCTCGCGGTCGGCGAGCACGACCTCACCGCGACGTTTGCCGGTTCCACCGATTTCGCGGCGAGCACCAGCGCGCCGATGACCGAGACGATCGCGCTCGCCCCGACCACCACCACGCTCGGGTCCAGCGTGAGCACCGCCGGCCTCGGCGACCCGGTCACACTCAGCGCGACGGTCTCGTCGACCCCTTCGGGGGCCACCGGCAGCGTGACCTTCGCCTCCGACGGGACGCCGATCGGCTCGGCGCCGCTCACCGGTGACACCGCGTCGATCACGACTTCGACGCTCGCCGTCGGCAGCCACGTCCTCACCGCGACCTACGCCGGCGATGCCCACTTCGCCGGGAGCGTCGGCACACCGATCGGAGTCTCGGTGGTCGGTCCGCGCGCAGTCACCCTCAGCTCGAGTGCGAACCCGTCGGTCTTCGGCAGTGCGGTCACGTTCACGGCCACGGTGTTGGGCAGTGGAACCCCGACCGGGATGGTCACGTTCCGCGACGGCGCCACCGACATCGGCGCGGTCGCCCTCGTGAACGGGCAGGCGGCGACGACCGTCAGCACGCTCGGCGTCGGCAGCCACACGGTCACGGCCGACTACTCGGGCGACGGATCCAACGCACCGGATACCAGCGCACCCGTGGGCCAGGTCGTCACCCGTGCGGCGAGCACCGCGTTGGTGGCGGCCGCACCCGGGCCGTCGACCTTCGGGCAGAGCGTGACGTTCACAGCCACCGTGACCAGCCCCGCGGGAACGCCGACCGGGTCGGTCACGGTCTCCGCCGACGGGACCCCGATCGGAACTGCGATCCTGACCAACGGGACCGCGGCCGTCAGTACGGCGGGGCTCGGGACGGGCGCACACACGATCGGACTCGTGTATGCGGGCGACAGCAGTTTCTCGCCGAGCACGGCCGCGCCGATCGTGCAGACCGTGAATCCGGCCGCGACCCTGACCGCGAGCAGCCCGAGCGCGAACCCGGTCGCATTCGGGAGTCCCCTGACGATCACTGCTTCGGTGACCAGTGGCGTCGGCACGCCCGACGGGTCGGTGACGCTCACCGACGGCGCGACGAACCGTGGCACGGTGGCGCTGACTGCGGGCACCGCCAGCTTCGACCTCGCCAGCCTGGCCGCCGGACCACACGCACTCGTGGTCACGTACTCCGGGAGCGCGACCTACGCGCCGAGCGTGGCGACCACCATCGCGGAAGTCGTCCTCGCGCCGAGCAGCACCACTCTGGCGACGAGCGCCAACCCGGTGCCGTTCGGCCAGGCGATCGACCTCACTGCCACCGTGGCGAGTAGCGCGGGCAGCCCGTCCGGCACGGTGCACTTCTTCGACGGGGCCACTGACATCGGTACGGCCACGATCGCCACCGGTCGCGCCGTCCTCACCACCGCGGGCCTGAGCGGAGGCACCCATGTCCTGAGCGCGACCTACCTCGGCGACACCGCATTCGGGCCGAGCACCAGTGCGAGCCTCAACCAGACCGTCAGCAGCCTCACGAGTGCCACGACTGCGGCGGTCGCACCGGCTCGCACCGTCGCCGGTCAGGTGGTCACGACCACGGCGACGGTGACCGCCACGAGCGGCACCCCGACCGGTTTGGTGACCTTCCGCGACGGCGCGACGGTCCTCGGAACCGTCCCGCTCACGACCGGCCAGGCGAGCCTCAGCACCACGTCGCTCGGAGTCGGCACGCACTCCATCGGGGTCGCCTACGCAGGCAACGGCGGCTACTCGTCGAGCGGCGCCACCGCGACCGTGACCATCCTCGACCCGACGCTCTTCGTGAACCGGACGAGTGCGACGTGTTCCAACACTGCCGCCACTGCCGGGACGGCGGCGACCCCGTTCTGCGCGATCAACTCCGCGGCGGCCAAGGTGAGCCCGGGCCAGACCGTGCAGGTCGCGGCCGGTACCTACGCCGAGAAGGTCACCGTCGCCGTCGGGGGTACGAGCACCCTCCCGGTCACGTTCACTCCGGTCCCGGGCGCGGTCGTCTCGCTGACCGGGGTGCAGAACGGCTTCACGATGACCAACAAGAGTTGGATCACGGTCCGCGGCTTCTCGATCGACCACACCATCGCGGCCGGCATCGTGGTGTCGGGATCCTCGAACATCACGATCGATGGCAACCACGTGGCGTTCGCAGGTCAGCCCGTCAACGGCGCCACGGCCCAGGGGATCAAGCTCGCGAGTTCCACCGATTCGAGCGTGACCAACAACGTGACCGACCACAACTCCGATGCCGGGATCTTCGTCACCACCGACGCCGACAACAATGTCATCGCCCACAACGAGTCATTCGCGAACGCACGCGGGTACGTCCGGGCCGCCGCGGGCATCGACTTGCGGAACAGCACCGGCGATCTCGTCTACGCGAACCAGACCCACGACAACGAGGACTCCGGCATCAACGTCTGGACCGGGCTCACCCACGGCAGCAGCAGCGTCTACGACAACCTCTCGTACTCCAACGGCGACCACGGCATCGACGTGCACAATGCGGTCGACGCCCACATCGTGGCGAACACCGTTGTGAACAACTCCGACTCGGGCATCGAGATGACGACCTCGCAGACCGTCACGTTGAACAACAACATCACGATCGACAACGGCATCAACAGTCCCCGAACCGCAGGGCAGATCCGGGCCGACAAGGGCGCGGTTGCGGGCGGCTGCGTGGTCAACGACGATCTGGTGTTCCTCCGCACGGCGGGCGTGATGATCGACTGGAACGGCGTGAAGTACACGAGCCTGGCGGCGTTCCGCACCGCGACCGGTATGGAGTCCCGCGGCGTCCAGGCCGATCCACTGTTCGCATCGGTGGCCACCGCCGACTTCCACCTCCTCGCCGGTTCGCCGGCAATCGACAGCGCCAACAGCGGTGCGGCCGGTCAGCCGGCGCTCGACCGTGACGGCAACCCACGCTTCGACGTCCCGTCGGTGATCGACACCGGCATCGGTCCGATCACGTTCGCCGACCGCGGCGCCTTCGAATACCGGCCCTGACCGCCCCAGCTGACAGACCGCCGGGTCGGGGTGCGTCGAGCGGCCCGGCCCTCCCGGGTACCGTGCAGGCATCGGTCCGCGCACACTTCTTCGCATCCCTGCCTTCGTCGCGAGCACCCTGATCCTGGTCGTGACCCTCGCCGGACGTCTCGCCTGGAACGCGTGGCCGTTCGAACTGGTCACCAACTTCCCCGTCCAACTCCTGATCGTCGGGATCCTCACCCTGGTGGCAGCGGCCGTCCTGCGCGCCCGGATCACGGTCCTGCTCGCGATCGCCGGCATCGCACTGAACGGCCTGCTCGTACTCTCCACTCTGACCACCGAGGCCCGGCCCGCTCGTGCGGGTTCGCCGACCTTCACCATCGGGCACCTCAACGCGCAGAGCCGCGCGGTCGACGTCGACCGTATCGGGCGGTACCTGCGCTCCGAAGGCCTCGACGTGTTCATCGTCCTCGACCCGAAACAGACTGACGTCCCGAGGCTCACCACCGCCGCGCCCGGGTACCGGGTCTTCATGAGCGGTTCCACTCCCGGCTCCGACAAGCAATACGTGCGCACGGTGGTGCTCGCACGCGTCCCGGTCCGCGATGTCGGCCATCCGCACAACATGGGGATCGGCGCCTCGGCGGTCGAACTGACCACCGCAGGCACCGACCCCATCTCCATCGTCGCCTTCGGGACCGACTCGCCCACCACCCCGGCGCGAGCACAACGCCGCGACCACGTGCTGGACTCGGCCGCTCGCTGGAGTCGGACCCACCCGGCACGACGGATCGTGATGGGTGATTTCAACGCCACCCCGTGGTCGCCCTCGTTCCAACGCCTCTTGCATCACGGTCGCCTCTTCAACTCGCTCGACGGGTTCGGGCTCCAGGTGTCGTGGCCGGAGTCGAACGTGCTGTTACGGATACCGATCGACCATGCTCTGCTCGGCCCGGCGCTCGCCGCCGTCGACCGCGGTACCGGCCCCGCCTTCGGGTCACAGCACCGCAGCCTCCACCTCACCGTCGCGAGGAGCCGCCCGTGAGCCAACGCATCGAGGACTACGCACTCATCGGCGACACCCAGACGGCGGCCCTGGTCGGCCGCGACGGGTCGATCGACTGGTGGTGCGTGCCGCGGTTCGATTCCGGCGCAGTCTTCGCCGCGCTCCTCGGCGAGCCCGACAACGGCCGTTGGCAGATCGCGCCCGCCGGCGGTCTCCAGCACGTGGAACGGCGGTACCTCCCCGACACGCTGGTGCTCGAGACCACGTTTCATACCGACGACGGATCGGTGAAGATCACGGACTGCATGCCGATCCGCGGCCGCACCGTGGACATCGTCCGGGTCGTGGAGGGACTCTCGGGCCGGGTGCCGATGCACATGGACCTGGCGATCCGGTTCGACTACGGATCGATCGTCCCCTGGGTCTCGCGCCGGAAGGAGGGCCTGCGGGCGGTCGCCGGCCCCGACGCCATGCTCCTGCGGACACCGGTCCACACCCACGGCGCCGGTCGCAACACCGTGGCCGACTTCGTCGTGGAGGCGGGTGAACAGGTGCCGTTCGTCCTCGCCTACTACGCGTCCCACGAGACCGAACCCCGACGCGTCGACGCGCACCGGGCGATCAAGGAGACGGTGCGCTGGTGGCACAAGTGGGTCGCACAATGCACCTACAGCGGCCGGTGGCGCGACAGCGTGGTCCGGTCGCTCATCACGCTCAAGGCACTCACCTACGCGCCGACCGGTGGCATCGTCGCCGCGGCCACCACGTCGCTCCCGGAACTGATCGGCGGCGTTCGGAACTGGGACTACCGGTACTGCTGGTTGCGGGACTCGACGCTCACCCTGCTGTCGATGGCCATCGGCGGTTACCACGAGGAGGCGCTCGCGTGGCGCGACTGGCTGCTGCGCGCCGTCGCCGGTGATCCCGAGGACCTTCAGATCATGTACGGCGCCGCCGGTGAGCGGCGGCTGAGCGAGTACACCGTCGACTGGCTCGGCGGGTACGAGTCGTCGAGCCCGGTGCGCGTCGGCAACGCGGCGAGTGAACAGTTCCAACTCGACGTGTACGGCGAGGTCCTCGACACGCTGCACCGGACGCGCTCACTCATGCCCGACCCGCACGCCCACTACGACTCGTGGAATCTCGAACGCGCGCTCCTCGCCAGCCTCGAGCAGTTGTGGCGTCGTCCTGACGAAGGCATCTGGGAGGTACGGGGACCTCGTGCGCACTTCACCCACTCGAAGGGGATGGCGTGGCTCGCCTTCGACCGTGCGGTGCGCAACGTCAATGAGTTCGGCCTCGACGGACCGGCGCAGCACTGGGCAGCCATCCGCGACGAGATCCATCTCCAGATCTGCGACGAGGCCTACGACGCCGAACTCAACGCGTTCACCCAGTCCTACGGGTCCAAGCAGCTCGACGCGGCCGTGTTGCAACTGCCCCTCGTGGGCTTCCTCCCGCCCACGGATCCGCGCATCGTCGGCACGGTGCAGGCGATCGAACGGACCCTCATGCACGACGGTTTCGTGGCGCGCTACGAGACCAGCCCGACCGGCGCGGTCGACGGCCTCCCGCCCGGCGAGGGTGCCTTTCTCCCGTGTTCGCTCTGGCTCGCACAGAACTACGCGCTCCTCGGCCGCCACGAGGAGGCGATCGAACTGTTCGAACGCCTGCTCGCGCTGAGCAACGACGTCGGCCTCATCGCCGAGGAGTACGACCCGATCGCCGGTCGCCAGCTGGGCAACTTCCCGCAGGCGTTCACGCACGTGTGCCTCGTGACCGCGGCGGCCCAACTCTCAACGATCGGCGACGGTGAGCACTCCGGCCCCGAGGACCCGACGGGAATGACCCGCCACGCCCGTCGGCAGTGACCACCCGTCGCCACGGGGAACACCACCAGCCGCGGTCGCTCACGACATTTTCCCGATTTCTCATGCGAGATCCACCCGCGCGGCGGTACGAGTTCCTACTCTGACCGGTGGGTGGAGCCCACGCCGGCCAGACGGGCCGTCGGTTCGGTGATGCCCACGAGACCGCGGAGGGTTCATGCGCACACCATCCATCGACACCCGCATCAGAGGAGCGGCCGCAGTGGTCGCACTCGGAGTCGTGATCCCGGTGGGGATGGCGCACGCAACCACCTACCCGTCGGGAGGTACGCCGCCCGAGGTCAGCCCGACCGGTGAAGGCCAGCAGCCGACCGTGGTCGCAGGGAAGCAGCAAACCCGTTCGACGCTGCCGTTCACTGGCACCGACGCCGTCGAACTCACCGCGATCGCCGGCGCCTCGGCCGGGATCGGCTTCGTGATGGTCCGGCGTTCCCGGCGCGCGTCCACTGCCTGATCCCGCGCCGGCTCACGCCAGCGCGGTGAGGCAAGCGCTCGCCACCCTGCGGTCGGTCCTGAAGTTCCGACCCATCGAGACCGACTCGACGACCCGCCGTCTCGCGCGCGCCGCCAACGTCGACGATCTCCGACGGATCGCGAAGCGACGGTTGCCGCGCGGGGTCTTCGACTACATCGACGGTGGCGCCGAGGACGAACGCACGCTCGTGGAGAACTCCGCCGCGTTCACGCGCACTCAGTTCCGGCCGCGAGTCCTGCGCAACGTCGGGACCGTCGATCCCGGCACCGTGATCCTCGGCGCGGCGGCGCCGATCCCTCTGGTGCTCGCACCGACGGGCTTCACCCGCATCGCCGATCCCGAAGGTGAACTCGCGGTGGCTCGTGCTGCGTGCCGCGCCGGGATCCCGTACACGTTGTCGACGCTCGGCACCCGCTCCATCGAGGCGGTCCGCGCCGTGAGTACCGGCCGCTTGTGGTTCCAGGTCTACGCCTGGCGCGACCGCGCCCGGGTGCGGGAGATGGTGGAGCGCGCACGCTCGGCCGACTACGAGGCGCTCGTGCTCACCGTCGACACCGCCGTGCTCGGTCGACGCGAGCGCGACATCCGGCGCGGGTTCTCGCTCCCGCCCAAGATCGGCCCGGGCACGCTCGTCGACGGCGCGCTTCATCCGAGCTGGACATGGAAGTTCGTCCGCAGTGAGCCCATCCGATTCGCGAACGTGACCGGGACCGATGTGGGCGACGGCACCGACGCGGTCTCGCTCGCCGACTACATCAACACGCAGTTCGATCCGAGCCTGTCGTGGGACGACGTCACGTGGCTGCGTTCGATCTGGCCGGGACCCATCGTGGTGAAGGGCATCCAGACCGTCGCCGACGCACACCTCGCGGCCGACGCGGGTATCGACGCGATCGCGCTCTCCAACCACGGTGGCCGTCAGCTCGACTCGGCCCCGGCACCTTTCGCGCTCGTCGGTCCGGTCGCCGACGCCGTCGGTGGTCGGCTCGACATCATCTGTGACGGCGGCGTGCGCCGTGGGAGCGACATCGTCAAGGCGGTCGCGGCCGGTGCGACCGCGGTCATGGCGGGCCGCGCGTACTTGTACGGGCTCGGCGCCGCCGGCGAGCGCGGCGTCGACCACGTGCTCCGCCTGTTCGACGCCGACGTCCGGCGGACCATGGCCCTGGTCGGCGCCCGCACCGTCGCCGATCTCGGGTCCGATCTCCTCGGTCCCCCATGACCGTCCCACCCACCTGAAACAATCACCTCATGGCAATCGGTCAACCCACCGGCCCCCCGGCCAGCTACCGGCAGGTCCAGCAGCTCACGGATCTCATCCATGCGGCCGGCCACGTCGACTTCCGCGATGCGCGTGGCCCGCTCGGCCTCAATCAGCGCCAGGCGGGAGGCAAGTTCACCCGGGACGAAGCGGAGAGCCTGATCGAGCGGCTCGAGGGGGATGCCGAGGCACTCGCGCTCGACCCGACGGCGGTTCCGGCGCCGCCGGTGAGCCGCCAGGAGGCAGAACGCATCGCACTCCTGCGCCGGGTCCCGGACGATGTCCTCGCCGCCGAACTCCAACGGCGCGGCTGGGTCGTCATGGAACCCTGACGATTCGCGAAACAGGGCCCGCTGCGGGTCCGAGACGCCCGGCGCATGGGTAGCGTCTCGGGAGCACGTCCCGAGGAGACCGCCATGACCGAGACCGACCTGGGCACTGATGACGAGCTCACCGACGACGAGCTCACCACGCTCGCCCTCGCCGCCGAACCGGAACCGTCGCTCGCCGACGCCCGGCCGATCCACGAGGTCCTCGGAGACGCCGGCGAATCCACGTTGCCGGCGTGGTACATGCCACCGGTGATGCGGGGCCTGCCCCGGGTCCAGGGCTGGAGGCGGGGCGTGATCCTCTCGTTCGTGCTCGCGCTCGTCGTGATCGAGGCCTTCGGTCTGTGCAGCACCTACGGCCAGTTCATCTGACGCGCCGCTTCGTCTTTCCCGACGACGAGGGCGGCCCCTAACCTCCGCCGATGACTTCGGGCGGAACTGCGACCGCGGCACCCGCTCCGGCACCCACCGCGCCGTCGACGAGCGAACGACGCGCCGACATCCAGGGCCTGCGAGCCGTCGCAGTACTGATGGTCGTCGCGTTCCACGCCGGCCTCGACATCTCCGGTGGGTTCACGGGGGTCGACGTCTTCTTCGTGATCTCGGGCTTCGTGATCACCGCGATGCTCCTCCGCCAGATGGGATCCGCAGGCCGCCTCTCCTTCAGCGCGTTCTATGCCCGCCGGGTCCGCCGCATCCTTCCCGCATCGGCGCTGGTGATCTCGTTCGTGGCCATCGCCTCGATCGGCGCCATCAACCCCGCAGCCCAGAAGGGCACGGCCCGGACCGGACTCACCGGTTCCGTGTTCGTCGCCAACATCCTGCTCGCGCGGGCCAACACCGGGTACTTCGACATCTCCCCGACGAGCAACCCACTGCTCCACATCTGGTCGCTGTCCGTCGAGGAGCAGTTCTACCTCGCGTTCCCCGCACTGCTCGTCGCCGCGTTCTTCCTGGCGCGCCGCCGGTCGCCGGGAGACGTCCGGCGGATCGTCGGCGGCATCGTGGGCGCGGTCGCGCTCGCTTCCTTCGCGCTGTCGTGGTACGCCACCTTCCACTCGACCGCGCTGCCCGGGATCCGGCTCGACTCGCAGTCTGCCTTCTATCTCGCGCCAACGCGCGCGTGGGAGTTCGCGGTCGGCGCGCTCCTCGCGCTGATGGTTCCCCTGATCAGTCGCATGCCCCGACGTCTCGCAGGCGCGATCGGACTAGTGGGTGCCGCACTCGTGGTCGCCGGAGCGTTCGGCATCTCGGGGACCACCGCCTTTCCCGGCGCGGCCGCGCTGCTGCCGGTCGTGGGCACCGGATTGCTCCTCGTCGCCGGCACCATCGGACGCAACCCCTTCTCGACCGGGCTCTCGATCGGTCCGATGACACGAATCGGCGACCTCTCCTACAGCTGGTACCTCTGGCACTGGCCGTTCGTGGTGTTCGCGGCGGCGCTGTTCCCCACCGAGGGCAATGCGGCGCTCATCGGTGCGCTGATCTCGATCGTCCCCGCGTGGCTCTCGTTCCGCCTGCTCGAGACACCGATCCGCAACGACCGCCGGATCCGGGGTCGGCGGGCGGTCTTCGTTGCCGGCGTGTGCATCGTGGTCCCTGCTGTCGCGTCCTACGCACTCCTGCATGCGCCGAAACCATCAGCCGACCGCGCGACGCGCGCACTCCTCCAGGCCAGCGAGCTCCGCCATGCCGACCAGGCCCGTGGATGCAACCACGGCATCCCGGTGGGCCAGCTCCCCAACCGGTGCACGTGGAAGACGCCCGGAGCCACGGGCACCGTGGTACTCCTCGGCGATTCGAACGCGGGCCACTTCACCGAACCCGCGGCGACGGCGGCGAACCAGGCCGGCTTCGATTTCACCGTCGCCACCTATTCCGACTGCCCATTCGTGGACCTGGCCGTCGAGAATTCGCTCGGACCGGCAGCGAGCCGGCGGTGCCGGCGGTTCGTGGCGCGGACGACCGACGACCTCGTCGCCCACCCCCCGAGTCTCGTGCTGCTCGGTGCCTCCGGTCCGTTGTACCTCAGCAACGCGACCACCTTCCGTGACCCCGGGTCGAGCGCCGGCGCCACCGCCGCCCCCGCGGAAAAGGCTCGACTCTGGACGGAGGGACTCACACGCACGCTGGCACGATTGCACGACGCGGGCATCCCGGTCGTGGTGATCCACACCGTGCCGCAATGGCGGACGTGGGATACACGTTCGTGTGCGGAGTTGCGCGTGTACCTCGCGCCGCGTTCGTGCGGCGCGGACCAGACCCGTGCCGAGGTGGCGGCGTTCGGCCACGACGCGCTCATCGCCGAAGACCGCGCGCTGGCCCGGTCGCCGGGAGCCACGGGAATCACCTTCGACGCCGACCTGTGTGGCGTCCGCTCGTGTCGCACCAACCGGGGCGACTTCTGGGTCTACAAGGACGGCCGTCATCTCAGCGTCGTCGGAGCCCGGCATTTGACCGGACGGTTCCGATCGATCATCACCACCGGCGCACAGCACCGCGAGGACAAGCCGTGAGCGTCGAGCCATGAGCGTGCCCGTCGACCTCGCGCAGCTCGCGTGCTTGGTGCGTGTGCTCGGACCCGAGAGCCTGCTCGCCACCGTGACCGACGACGGCCGTCCACACATCGTGTCGGTCGACGCGCACTGGGTCGACGGCACGATCGTGTGCGGTGGCGGTCGCCGCACCCGGGCCAACGCCACCACGACGCCGAGCGTCACCCTCATCTGGCCCACGATCCACGACGGCGCGTACCGACTGATCGTGGACGGAAGCGCAGCCGTCGACGATGCCGCCGAACGAGTCACCGTCACGCCGACGTTCGCCGTCCTGCACCGCATCAGTACCGCACCCGACACGGGGCCTAGCTGCCTCCCGATCGAGTAGCGCTACCCGTCCCGAGCGGTGGTCTCTCGCGCGATCGCACCGGCCTGGAACTTGCGCCACGTGATGCCTTGGGTGATCCCGAGCACGATCCCGACGCCGGCCACCACGACGAAGCCGGGCAGAGACCACGCGAACGGCACGAGCACCGCGATCACGACGATGGCGACCACGCGCTCCGGCGCCAACCGGTGCACCACGCGGTACTGGATCGACAGGTAACCCCCGAACAGGAGCGCGACCGACGCCGCCAGCAAGATCCGGTGGGCAAGATCGATGTGGTCGGTGGGGGCAGCCACCACCGAGTGGACCACCACCGCATAGGCGACGATGCCGACCACGATCGGGAAGTGACCAAAGGTGAAGAGGTCGCGAGCGCGAACCGCCCGGGCCGGACCTTCGACCGACCGGAGCGCGAACTCCCCCACGTCCGGGATGAACGCGAAGTAGCTCCACCAGTACACACACGCGGTACCGACGGCGGCGAGGACGCCGAGTGCGATGTTGGCGTCGAGGCCATGTTCGGATGCGGTCGATCCGGCCGTGACCAGCACCTCGCCGAGGGCGATGATCACGAACAGCGCGTGGCGCTCCGCGAAGTGCACCGGGTTGAGTGCCCAGACTCCCCGGGCGCCGCGCCAGGCGCCGATGATGGGGATGACGGTCGCCACGATCCACCATGCGGTGCGGGCGTTGCCGTTCGCATACCCACCGATCACCACCACCGTGGGCGACAGGATGGCCACGGCCGCAAACCGCACGTACGCCGGGCGCAGCGTCGGGTTGCGCACGGCGCTCCACCCCTGCATCGAGAGCACGAGCGTCTGGACCAGGAAGTACGAGACTCCGAACCACGGCCCGCCGGCCCCGAACGCAGTGGGGATGGCGACCGCCACGAGCAGCGTGGCCGGGATCGTCATGAGGACCAGAATCCGGGTCCCGGCGCGGGCCTGGAGGTCGACCGCCGTGCCGGCCCACGTGAACTGAGACCACTGCCACCACACCAGCCAGGCCAGGAGTAATCCCTCGCCGATCGACCGGGCGCCGAGGTCGTGCGCCGTCGTACTCGCGATCTGGGTGACGGCGAACACGAAGACGAGATCGAGGAAGAGCTCGAGGTTGCTCGCGTGGCGTTCGCGTCGCTCGTCGGGCGAGCTCAGGCCTTCCATCGCCGCGTCAGCCATCGGTGCGTCCGGTCACCAATATTCCGCCATGAGCTCGGTCGCCCACGCCGGCTCGGTGGTCTCCCCCCGGGGCGCGAACCCGCGGAGGTAGGGCTTCACGTCGAGCACCGGCGTGCCGTCGATCGCGTCGAGCCCGGCGACATCGATCCAGGTCTCGCCGACGCCGACGATCCGACAGATCGTATTACCGATCCGGTTGGGGCGGTCCTTCGCGCGTTGGGCGAGGATCCCGACGAGCGGCCAATCCTGCCGGCCGCGCGGATGACGGGCACCCCGACACACCGATGCCGGGTCCACCCGATCGAACACGAACGTGACCTCGACGTGTGAGAACGAGTCGAGGCCGAGGATCGACGCGGACTCCACGACCGCGGGGTCGAGTTCGATCCGGGCGCGCACCGAATCCCACGCATCGTCGATCGGCTCGGTGCGGCCTCCCGTCACGGAGCCGATCGCCACCACGGTGAAGCTGTTCACGAAATCCCCTCGGTCACGGTGCGGGTCAGGCAGCACCGTACCGGCCGAGCCGTCGCCCCACGGTGAACTCAGGCACGACCGACGGGTCGCCGCAACCCGGTCCCCATTGCCGAGCGATCGGGGGTCGGCGCCGACGAAGTACACGGTGTCCTGGATGGTGAGCCCAGCCGGCGCCGACCCTTTGGCCGCGACAGTGGTGACCTTGGACGGCACCGGCACCGTGACGAAGTTCGCGCGGCCCGCGATCCGCGCGACCGCCGAACAAAGATCCGCCGGACCCCAGTCTCCCGAGCGCCGGCGGATCTCGCGACTGCGACCCGACTATCCGAGACGCGTCGTTGGTCGTCGATCGTGATCGACGATGTGGCGGGGCGACCCCAACCATTCGCCGCACCGCGCGGCCACCCGCAGTTCGGCCGCGCGCGGTTCAGTCGGCCAGTGCTCTCCGGTCGGTCGCGGTGTGCGAACGCGTCGAGGTTCAGTCTCAGTCTTCATCCCTGCCTGCCTTCTTCGAGATGATGTGAATATTCCGTCGTGCGGTCGAGCGCGAAGCAACCACCACGCGCAGTTCGGGTCGTTGTGACTGGTCGTCCTGCCTGCCGTCGCCCACTTGTGGATGTCACCTGCCTCGGCTGTACCCCCAGACTCTACGCCGCGCGCGGGTCGATCGTCAGG
>JBBQXR010000044.1:0-13676 GCA_038209455.1 Acidimicrobiia bacterium | reverse complement strand
AGATCGAGTCGGCACCCGCACTGGTGCTCGGGTGTCTCACATGGAACGGGCTCGACCGCTATCCCGACGAACACCGCCGGCGGGCCGAGTGGGGCATGGCCCTGCTCTCACTTGGTGCCGCAGTCGAGAACCTCATGCTGGCCACCGCCGACCTCGGACTGGCGTCCTGCTGGGTCGCGGCACCGATCTTCTGCCCCGAGGCGTCCCGGGACGCACTCGATCTCGACCCCACGTGGCTTCCCCATGCGCTCGTGCTCGTCGGTCACCCCGACCCTGCGTACGTGGGACGTCCCCGCCCCCCGATTCCGATCGAGGACCTGCGGGCGCTCCGGTGACCGGCGGCGCGGTCAGCGCCGCTCGCGGAACCAGTCGAGGGTGCGACCCACACCTTCGTCGAGCGACGTGAACGGCTTCCAACCGAGCTGCTCGTACGCGCGGTCCACGGCCAGTGCGGACCGGTCCAGCTCGCCGACACGTGCCGGCGCGTAACTCGGCGGTTCGTTGAACCCGGTGGCACGCGCCATCGACCCGTAGAGGTCGTTGACGCTGGTCTCCTCGCCCGTGCCGATGTTGATGATGCCCTCGCCGCGTTCCGCCGCCCGCGCCAACGCGTCGACGACGTCGTCGACGAAGACGAAGTCTCGGGTCTGGTCGCCGGTGCCGAAGATGGTCGGCCGGCGTCGGTCCAGGAAGAGCCCGGTGAAGATCGCGACCACCCCGGCCTCGCCGTGCGGATCCTGACGCGGGCCGTAGACATTCGCGAACGCGGTCGCGGCGAAGTCGAGACCGTGGATCTGGCGGTAATAAAAGAGGTAGTCGCCGCCGGCCTTCTTCGCGACGCCGTACGGCGACTCGGGCCGTTGCGGGTGCGTCTCCGGCGTGGGGATCTGGGTGGGCGTGCCGTAGATCGTGCCGCCGGAACTGGCGAAGACGACCTTCTTCGCACCGGCGGCGAGTGCGCCCTGGCACACGTTGAGCGTGCCGATCAGGTTGACCTCGGCGTCGAACTGGGGCCGGGCGACCGAGACCCGCACATCGGCCTGCGCCGCGAGGTGGAACACCACGTCGGGTTTGCGGGACTCGATGAGGTCGGTGACCGCCGCGTTCCGGATGTCGATGCGGTGGAAGGAGAACCGCCGGTCCCCGACGGCTCGGGCGCCGGCCAGGTTGGCGAGTGAACCGCTGGACAGGTCGTCGGCGACGTCGACCGACCACCCATCTGCCAGCAGCCGGTCGGCGAGGGTGGAGCCGATGAAACCGGCTCCCCCGGTGATCAACGCCTTCATTGCGCTCCTTCCAAAGCGAGTCGTGCCTCACTGGCAACTGCCGAACCCTGCACCACGTCACCGGCGGTGATCACGACCCCGCCGAAGATCACGCTGTCGGTGACGTTCGCCCCGGCTCCGATCGAGGAGTCCGCGCCGACGACACTGCGCCGGATCGTCGCGCCGGCTCCGATCGAGGCGCGTGCGCCGATCAGCACGGGTGCGATCAGGGTCGCGGTGGCATCGATGGTCGCGCCCGGCTCCAGCCATACGCCGGGCGCCTGCTCCCGCGCTCCGGGGCTCGGCGGGAGTCCCACCTTGCCCTCCAGCACGTCGAGATGGGCTTCGAAGTACTTCGCCGGCGTTCCGATGTCGAGCCAGTAGCCGGCTGCCTTCATGGCGTAGAGCCGACCGGGCCGTTCGAGCATCCGCGGGAACGTCTCCCGCTCGATCGAGACGTTCAACCGGGGTGGGATCGAGGCCAGCACCGACGGCTCGAGCACGTAGGTGCCGGCGTTGATCCAGTTGGTCGGCGCCTGCTCGCGCGGCGGCTTCTCGACGAACGCGATCACTTCGCCGTCGTCGCGCGTCGGCACCACACCGAAGGCCGACGGGTCGTCGACCCGGGCGAGTGAGATCGTCGCCTCGGCGCCGCGCTCCTCGTGGAACTCAACGAAGGCGCCGAGGTCGAGATCGGTCAGCACATCCCCATTGCAGACGACGATGCGCTCGTTGATGCCTTCGGCCGCGAATCGGATCCCGCCGGCGGTCCCGAGCGGTTCGTGCTCGACCACGAAGCGGAGCTTCATGTCACCGAACCGCTCGTCGGAGAAATGTTCCGTGAACGCATCGGGCAGATACCCGAGCGACAGGACTGCCTCGTCGACGCCGTATTCGGCCAGCCACTGGAGTTGCCGCTCGAGAAACGGCACGTTCACGATGGGGAGGAGCGGCTTCGGAGTGGAGAACGTCAACGGACGTAGCCGCGTCCCCGCGCCACCGACGAGGACGACGGCTTTCACGGCTTGGTCGTGGTGCTGCTGCCTGCCGGGCTGCTGGACGTCGTGCTCGCGTCGGCTGGTGCGGTGGTCGGTGTCGTGGCGGCGGTCGTCGACGACGAAGGAACTGCCGACTGCCCACCGAGGTCACTGATGTTCTTCAGTGCCTGGTCCGAGCCCGGTGGCTGGTCCAGCGCGTCGCCCTTGGGGAGGAAGTACACCGCGATGATGTCGCCGTTCGCCAGGTGCCAATCGGCGGGGTTCCCGGACTTGGCTTGCTTCGGCCACGGAGCGCCGAGGCGACCCACCTTGTACTGCACCTCGCCCGGCTTCTTGCCGCCGGGACAGGTCTGGCCGTTCGTCTTGTCGACGTTCGGGGCCCACTTGCTCCACAGCTTGATGGTGGAATCGCTGAGTTCGGTCTGGGCGTAGGTGAGGTAGCGACCGAGCGTGGCCTTCTTCCCGGACTCGTCACTCGAGAAGGGGTGGTCGTGGATCAGGTAGTCGGCGTGGGAGTGGATCCCGGCGCGCGGCGTGGCGTTCGGGTCGCTGCTGCCGTCGCGCCCCTCGAACGCGGGGACCGCCGGTTCCCAGGTGCCACAGATGTTGACGCCGAGGTAGGCGTGGAAGTGGTCACCGAGCCGAGGTGCGACGTCGGCGGCGCTCTGACGATCGTTGTAACTCACGACCACGAGGAGGGCACCGACCACGAAGAGAGCGATGGTCGCGATCATCCAGCCCCTGGATGCCCCGGCGCGCTTGGGCCGCCGCACCTTCGAACGGATGCGGGCGCGGCTGTATTTACTCGTCTTCGGTTTGGCCATGGCGCGGGTCAGGCTATCCGGTGGAGGCCTGGGATCCGGGACGGGGTCGCGCCAGCGACGCCTTGAGTTTCGCGGCTCCGATGGACCAGCCCGCCCGAGCCCCGAGGAACGCACCCGCCGCCGGCAGCGCGAGTCGCTGCGGACCGCTCCACCACTTGTCCAGGTAGCGGTACGCGGCCCGATGGTGCAATGCGATCGATCGGGACGGCTGGGCCGCCCGGCTCGTGCCCACGGTGTGGACCACCCCGACACGCGGCTCGTACCGGATCCGGCCGCCGCGGGCGCGGATCTCCCGGCACACGTCGATGTCCTCCATAAAGAGAAAGAACCGCTCGTCCCACCCGCCGACACCGTCGAGTGCGGCGCGACGGAACCACAGGGCTGCACCCGACACCCAGTCGACATCCCTGCCGGCGTCGGGGTCGGTGTCGAGTTGGCGGTACGCGGTGGTGAACCGGTTCTGGGGCGCGACCCCACCGAGGAGCGCATGGCCCACGGCGACGACGGTGCCCGGCGCGCAGCGCGCCGACGGGTACACCGTCCCGTCCGGGTTCTGGATCCGCGGACCGACGACGGCGACGGCCGGCTCGCGCGCGAATGCTTCGAGCACCGCCACCGACGAGCCGGGCTCGAGCCTTGCGTCGGGGTTGAACACGGCAACGATCGGCGCTCGGGTCGCGGCGATCCCGAGATTCGCGGCCCGGGCGTAACCCAGGTTGGCGCCCGGTCGGAGCACGGTCACGGCCGGGAACGGCTCGAGCCACGATTCGAGCTCGTCACCATCGGAACCGTTGTCGACGACCACGACCTCCGGTGCACCGGCACCCCCACCGGCACCCCCACCGTCGGCCAGCAGCGAGGCGACGCACTCGACGATCTCGCTGCCCGAGTGGTAGTTCACGACTACCGCCGCCCACGCCGGGTCGGTGGGCTCGGTCACTGCACGAAGCGGAACTTCACCAGCGCGAAGAGAGCCGCGAACCCGTCCCGCCAGGTGATCTTCTTGCCTTCGTGGAACTCGCGCCCGGTGTAGGAGATCGGGACCTCGTAGATCCGGATGCCCTGGCGGAGCACCTTGGCGGTGATCTCGGGTTCGAAATCGAACCGGTCGGACCGGATCGTCACGCCGTCGAACACTTTGCGGTCGAACAGCTTGTAACACGTCTCCATGTCCGAGAGTGTCGTGTTGTAGAGCACGTTCGTGGTGAGCGAGAGCATGCGGTTGCCCATCCAGTGCAGGAAGAGCATGTTGCGACGCTCGCCGGTGAAGCGGGAGCCGTAGACCACCGTGGCCTTGCCGCGAAAGATCGGCGCCAGCAGCTTGGGCCAGTCCTCGGGGTCGTATTCGAGGTCGGCGTCCTGGATCAGGATGAGATCGCCGGTCACGTGTCCGAGGCCGGTCCGGATCGCCGCACCCTTGCCCTGGTTGTGCGGATGGTTGACGACCCGCACCGTGGAATCGCCGAGCTGCTGGAGGACCTGCCGGGTCCCGTCGGAACTGCCGTCGTCCACGAGGATGAACTCGCACTCGATCGGGAGTTCGACGGCGCGCATCCGGCGCATGATCTCCACGACGGTGTTGCGCTCGTTGAAGATCGGCACGATCACCGACAACTTGGTGTACCCGCCCGTCTCCACGTGCGAGGCGTCGTGGTCAGGCACCGCGGGCCTCGAGCTCTGCCTTGTACCAGGCGTAGGTCCGCTCGAGTCCCTCGCGGAGCTGGATCGTGGGTTCCCAACCGAAGAGCGACTTGGCGAGGCCGATGTCGGGCTTGCGTTGCATGGGGTCGTCCACCGGGAGGTCCTCGAAGATGATCTCCGACGACGAACCGGTGACGTCGATGACGGCTTCGGCGAGTTCGAGGATCGTGAACTCGTTGGGGTTGCCGATGTTGACGGGGCCGACGTAGTCGGAGTTCAGCAGGGCGACGATGCCGCGGATCTCGTCCTCGACGAAGCAGAACGATCGGGTCTGCTTGCCGTCGCCGTAGACCGTGAGCGGCTCACCGTTCATCGCCTGCACGAGGAAGTTGGAGACGACGCGCCCGTCGCGCGGCCGCAAACGCGGGCCGTACGTGTTGAAGATCCGGATGATCCGGACGTCGAGTGCGTGGCTGCGGTGGTACGCGAGCGTGAGCGCCTCCGCGAACCGCTTGGCTTCGTCGTACACGCCGCGTGGGCCGATCGGGTTCACGTGGCCCCAGTAGTCCTCGGTCTGGGGGTGCACCAGCGGATCGCCGTACACCTCACTCGTCGACGCGAGGAAGAACTTGGCGCCCTTCGCGAGCGCGAGCCCGAGCATGTTGTGCGTGCCGAGCGAGCCGACCTTCATCGTCTTGATCGGGTGCTCGAGGTAGTCGACCGGACTCGCCGGGCTGGCGAAGTGCAACACCGCGTCGACCGCGCCCGAGACGTGGACGAAGTTGGTGACGTCGTAGTGCTCGAACGTGAACTGCTCGAGCGGCAGGAGGGCGTCGAGGTTCTCCATCCGTCCGGTGAGGAGGTTGTCGAGACCGACGACGTCCCAACCGTCGGCAACGAGCTTCTCGGAAAGGTGGGACGCGAGGAATCCCGCCGCGCCACTGACGACGGCCCGAGGACGGGGTGCGTCGGTCGCCCGCCGACGGGGCCGGTCTGACGTGGGGTCCGGCACTAGCGGCCCACGCCTTCGTAGGTGTACCCGTGACGGCGCAGTGCCGCCGGGTCGAGCAGGTTCCGGGTGTCGAGCACCGTAGGAGTCTGCAACATCTCGGCCACCCGGTCGAAGTCCATCCAGCGGAACTCGTCCCATTCGGTGAGCACGGCGAGTGCCGCGGCGCCCTCGCACACCTCGTACGGGTCCGCGAAGACGTTGAGTTCCGGGATCATCTCGCCGGCGCGCTCGCCAGCGGCCGGGTCGTAGGCCCGCACGATGGCACCCTCCTCGAGCAGGCGACGGACAAACACCAGCGCCGGAGAATCCCGCAGGTCGTCGGTGTTGGCCTTGAACGTGAGTCCCCAGCACGCCACGGTCACGCCCTGGAGCGAGCCGCCGACGAGGTCGGTGATCTTGGTGACCATGCGCTCGTGCTGTTCCTTGTTGACCTGCACCACGCCGTTGAGCAGGGAGAAGTCGTAGCCCGCTTTCCGCGCGGTGTAGAGCAGCGCCTGCGTGTCCTTGGGGAAGCACGAACCGCCATAGCCCGGACCCGGGTGGAGGAACTCGAACCCGATGCGCTGGTCGTAACCCATCCCGAGTGCGACCTCACGCACGTCGGCGTCGACCGCCTCGCAGAGGTTCGCGATCGCGTTGATGAACGAGATCTTGGTGGCGAGGAACGCGTTCGACGCGTACTTGATCATCTCGGCCGAGGCCGGGTCGGTGACGAGGATCGGTGCGTTGAGGTTCTTGTAGAGGTCCGACACGCGGACCGCGACCGACGCGTCGGTGCACCCGATGACCACGCGGTTCGGTTCGAGGAAATCGCGGATCGACGTGCCCTCGCGCAGGAACTCGGGGTTGGAAGCGACGAGCACCTCCTCTGGCGGCGCGCCGGCCTCGGCGAGCACGCGCTGCACCATGCGGGTGGAGCCCACCGGCATCGTCGACTTGTTGATCACCACGGTGCCCGGCTTCAGCACCGGCGCGATCTCACGCGCCACCGCGTCCACGTACGAGAGGTCGGCCGCGCCGTCGTCACCCTGAGGAGTGGGGACGCACAGGAACACGAATCCGGCGACGCTCGCGGCGTTCTTGGCGCCGAGGACGAACCGCAGACGCCGCGACGACAGACCTTCGGCGAGGAGTTCGGGCAGCCCGTCCTCGAGGATGGGCACCTCGCCCTTGTTCAGCCGATCGACCCGCTCGGGCTCGATGTCGGCACACACCACGTCGTGGCCCAGGTGGGCGAGGCACACGGCCGTGGTCAGACCCACGTACCCCGCGCCGATGACCGCTACGTCACTCATTGGTCCCTGTTCCCATCTCTTGTTCCGATTGTGCCGGTCGAACCGGTGGGCCGGCCTGGCCGATCATTTGGCTGCGCCGACCCACGCGTCCTCGACCACCGGCGCCCGATCCTTCAGTGGTTCCCACCATTTCCGGTGCTCCGTGTACCAGGCGACGGTGTCGCGCATGCCGTCCGCGAACGGGACTGCGGGCTCCCAACCGAGCTCCCGGCGCAGCTTCGAGCTGTCGAGCAGGTAGCGCCGGTCGTGGCCCGGGCGGTCCGGCACGATCGTCTTCAACGACTCGGGCTTGCCGGTGGCCGCGAGCACGAGATCGGCGATCTCGGCCACGCTCGCCTCGACCCCGCTGCCCACGTTGTAGGTCTCCCCCACCCGGCCGGACTCCAACACGAGCTCGATCGCGGTGCAGTGGTCGAGCACGTGGAGCCACTCGCGTTGGTTGGCCGTCGACTCGTACAGCGGGAGCGGTTCGTCATTGAGCGCTCGGGTCGTGAAGAGCGGGATGACCTTCTCCGGGAACTGGAACGGGCCGTAATTGTTGGAGCAATTGGTGATCGTGATCGGCAGGTCGAACGTCTCGTGGTACGCCCGCACGATGTGATCGGCCGCCGCCTTCGACGCGTTGTACGGCGTGCGGGGCCGGTAGGGCGAGTCCTCGGTGAACGCGCCAGGATCGTCGAGGGCGAGATCGCCGTAGACCTCGCAGGTCGAGACGTGGTGGAACCGCTCGACGCCCACGAGACGTGCTGCCTCGCAGAGCACCTGGGTTCCGAGTGCATTGGTCCGCATGAACCGCCCGGGATCCAGGATCGCCAGGCTGTTGTGCGACTCGGCGGCGAAGTTCACGATGACGTCGACGCCATGGGTCTCGAGCGCCGCCTGCATTGCCGGGCCGTCGCCGATGTCGGCCTGGAGGAACGTGATCCGGTCCTCGACGTCCTCCAGATTGGGACGATTCCCCGCATACGTGAGCACATCGACCGCAACGACACGGTCGTCGGGGTGCTGGTGGACCCAATGGCGCACGAAGTTCGAGCCGATGAACCCGGCAGCACCGGTCACCAGAAGCGTAGGCATCAGGGGATTCTAGGGGCCGGGAACCGGTGGTCCGGCAGCCCGGCGGCCAGGAACTGCGGGGTCCCGATCTCAGCAGACCGGTCCGGCCGGGGCGGTGGTGGTCGTCGACCGCCCGCTCCCCTTCGCCGTGGTGGACGAGGTCTGGGGTGCCTTGGCGCCCTTGTCTCGCCCCTGCACCCCCCGCCAGTCGCTCCCGATGACCACGCTGACGTCGACGTCCTTGAGCGTCGGGTCCTCGATGAGGACGCCGACCCCACCGAGGAACCGGGCCACGAGCTGCGCCTTGGCGAGCGCACCGGAGGCGTAGCGCACCTCGGTCTTGGCGATCTTGCTCGGGGCGTCGCCCGGTGAGCCGGGCGAGAAGGACCGCTCCTGGAGTTTGGCCAGCGCGGCGCCGGCGGCACCGGTCATCGTGGTGCCGTTGAGCACCTGCACCGTCACCGCGGTCGGGTCGACCGTCGCCGGCGCCGTCGTCGGCGTGTCGCCGAAGCTGCGGAGCCTGGCCAGCACCGGGGCGGCCTTCGCGTCGTCCACGACGAGACGGTTCCGGTCACTCGGCGCCGGGACGACCGGGAGTGTCTGCATCTCCAGCGCGCCGGGCTGCTTCGGGTCGACGTTGCGGAAGGTCTTCACCAACCGCAGGATGTCGTCGGAGGTCAGCTGCTTGTCGACGGTGAGCTTGGGGACCACCGCGTTGGCGATGTTGATCGCGTCGAGCGGGTTCTGCCCCGCGCTCGCCGACGCCTTGGACGCGAGCTTGCGGATGAAGTCCTGCTGTCGTTGGATCCGGTCGAGGTCCGCCCGTCCGCTCGTGTCGCGCCACCGGCCGTTGATCAGTTCCTCGCGGTGGCGCGAGCGCACGTACGCCAGCGCGCTGTCACCGTTGAGGGCGGTACAACCGGCGATCGGGATGTTCAGGCCGGAATAGGCGTCGCGCGTCGGGTTGTCGAACTGCACATTGATGTTCCCGATCGCGTCCACGACGCTGATGAACGCCTTGAAGTTGACCTGGACGTAGTGCTGGACGGGCACCCCGAAGTCGGCCTTGAGGAGGTCGATGACCTTCTGGGGTCCCGTGTCGAACGCCGAGTTGATCTGGCGGGTGCCCTCGCCGGGGAAGTCCACGAGGAGGTCGCGGGGAATCGAGACGAGATAGCTGGTCTTGGTGGTCGGGTCGATGTGGAGGACCATCATCACGTCGGCCCGCTGACCGGTCTGGTCCTGCTTCGAGCCGAACGCCTGCTGGTCCGCCGCGCTGTCGACGAACGCACGCGAGTCCGAGCCGATGATGAGGTAGTTCCCACCCTGGGCCGGTCCGTCGGGAAAGTGGAGCCCGCCGATCTTCTTGGTCTGGGCGAGCGTGTCGCTGACCTTGTAGTTCAGGACGACGACGGTCGTGACCATCACCACGAGTGCAGCCGCGCACGCGGTGACGAATCGACGCCGGAAGACACGCCAGGAGGCGGGGGTCAGAGCCACGGCCCGTCAAGGGTAGCGGCGGGGGCAGCTGATTTCGGGGCGCGCGCGAAACCCCCACGGGAACGGACCTGAGTGCTGGCCTAGCCTGCGGCCGATGTCTCTCGGCCCCGTGCTCGCCGCGCTTCCGGCCTCGCTTCCGGCGACCGTGGTCCGTGACGGCGACCGGACGGTCGTGGCGGTTGGTGCCGCCGACGCCATCGGGACGCGAGGCCGCGGTCTCGGAGCGCCACCCGACGACCTCGCGGCATTCGATCGGATGGACCGGGGCTGGTGGGCCGGATACGTGGGGTACGACGTCGGCCGGTCGGTCGAACGAGTCGAGTCCCGCACCGAACCCGATCTTGCGCTCGCCGACCTCGGGTTCGTCCGCTTCGCGGCGCGGGCCGAGATCGGCGCCGACCGACGGTGCGAGGTCTTCGGCGACGGCCCGGAGCGGCGCGCGCTCGATCGAGCCCTGGCGAACCCCGTTGCGGTCGACGGCCCCCCGCCGAGCGAGCCGTGGAGCACCAGTCTGGACCGCCTCGAGTACGAACAGCGGGTGCGCGCCGTGCACGAACTGATCCGCGCGGGTGACTGCTACCAGGTGAACCTCGCCCGCCGCCTCTCCGGCCCACCGATCGATCCGGTCCGCCTCTGGTCGGCCACCGAGACGGGCAACCCCGCGCCGCACGCCATGTTCTGGCGCGACGGACGCGGCCTCAGCATCGTGTCCGCGTCCCCGGAGCGGTTCCTGCGCCTCGACGGCCGACGGGTGGAGACGCGCCCGATCAAGGGGACCGCGGCGCGCGCGACCCGGCTCCGGGCGTCCGAGAAGGACCGCGCCGAGAACGTCATGATCGTCGACCTCGCGCGCAACGACCTCGGTCGCGTCTGCACCCCGGGTTCGATCAGCGTCCCCGAGCTGTGCCGGGTGGAGACCCATCCCGGCCTGGTCCACCTCGTGAGCACCGTCACCGGTGAGTTGCGGCCGGACGTCGGGATGGGCGCGCTGCTCCGCGCGACGTTCCCGCCCGCGTCGATCACCGGCGCGCCGAAACCGCGGGTGATGCAGGTGATCGAGGATCTCGAACCGGTTCGCCGCGGCGTCTACTGCGGTGCGATCGGCTGGATCGACGTCGACGCCGGACGAGCGGATCTCGCGGTGGCGATTCGAACCTTCACCTGTGCGCCGTCGGCCACCACGTTCGGCGTCGGTGCCGGTATCACCATCGAGTCGGACCCGGCCGCCGAGTGGGCCGAAACCGAACTCAAAGCGGCGCGCCTGCTCAGCCTCGCCGGTGAGCGCCGCGAGGTCCCGGTGGCGGCACAGCGATCGTGATGGGTACTCCGGCGACGGGCACGACGTGATCGTCTGCGTGAACGGCGAACTCGGCGCGGTCGACGACCTGCGCATCTCGCCGCTCGACCACGGTCTCCTCGTCGGCGACGGCGTGTTCGAGACCATGCGCGTCTACAACGGCATCCCGTTCGCATGGACACGGCACCTCGACCGCCTCGTTCGGTCCGCGGCGGGCCTCGGGCTCCGGGTGCCGGAGGCGGGGCCACTGCGCGAGCAGGCCGACGCGGTCCTGGTGGCGAACCGACTCACGGAGGCGCGCCTGCGGATCACGATCACCGGAGGCCCGGCACCGCTCGGATCCGAACGCGCCGCGGTCGCACCCACGGTGGTCGTGGCCGCGAGCGCGGTCACCGCGTGGCCACCCGCCGCGGCCGTCGTCACCGTCCCGTGGGCGCGCAACGAGCGCGGCGCCACGGCCGGGCTCAAGACCATCTCGTACGCAGAGAACGTGCGGGCGCTCGCGTACGCACACGAGCACGACGCGGGTGAGGCGATCTTCCCGAACACCCGCGACGAACTCTGCGAGGCCACCGGATCCAATGTGTTCGTCGTGCACGACGGCGTGCTCACCACCCCGCCGGCCGACTCCGGCTGTCTCCTCGGCGTGACCCGGGCCCTCGTGCTCGAACTGGCGGCCGGGATCGGCATCGCGGTGGAGGAGACGGCGCGCCTGCTCTCGGATCTGGCCACGGCCGACGAAGCGTTCCTCTCCTCCACCACGCGCGAGGTCCAGGCCATCGCGTCGGTCGATGGTGTGGCCCTGCCGATCGCCCCCGGACCGGTGACGGCCCGACTCGCCGCCGCCTTCACCGACCTCGTCGCCCGCGACCTGGATCCTTGACCGTGATCGACGAGGCACGCAACCGGGCCCGCATCGGAACCCTGATCCTGCTCGCAGTGGTCAACTACTGCATCGCGGCTGTCATCGGCGCGTCCGTCACCGGCGTGATCATCGTCATCTGGATCCTGGCCCATGCCGACGGGCTTCCCGACAACCTGAACGACCTGAAGTACCTGGGCATCGGCGCGCTGGCGATCATCGTGGTCTCGGCCGTCATCGGCGGCATCGTCGCGGTCATCCGCATCCCGACGCTGCGACGACGACTCGAAGCCCAGATCATCACGGATACGCACACGACCTTCGTCGATCCCGACACGCTGCCGCGCGTCCGCAACCTGCTCGACGGACTGGCGATCGCCGCCGGGATCCCGACTCCTCGCTTCGGCGTCATCGACGATCCCGCGCCGAACTCGTTCGGTGTCGGCACCAAGCCGGATGCCACCGTCATCGGGGTCACGACCGGCCTGATCGACGCCCTGTCGCGCGACGAACTCGAGGCAGTGCTCGCCTACGAGATCACCCGCGTCGCGAGTTGGGATGTTGCGATGGCCACGTGGACCGCCGCACTCACCGGTAGTGCACTGGCCAAGGTCGACGCGAGTTCCACCGCGATCTTCGGCGCGCCGAACCGGTGGCTCGCCGTGCGGCTCCAGACCTGGGCGTTGCGCGACGAGGGCCGTCAGCGCGACGCGGCCGCCATGGCCGTCTGTCGCAATCCGGCGTCGTTGGTACGGGCCCTCGAACGGCTCGCAGCGGACCCCGGCACGGTCGCCTCGATCACCACCGCGACCGCACCACTGTGGATCGAGGTTCCGCCGTCGCTCGTCGTGGGAGCCGACGCCGGCACCCCCAAGCACAGTGCCGGACTCGGGCCGCTGCTCCTCTCGGATCGCATCGCCCACCTCCGCGAGCTGGCCCACCTCGCGCCACCCCCGCCAACCGCGACCGTCACGGTCCCGTCGCCGGCCGACGATGCACCCGCCGCGCCGGTTGCGCCGCCGGTCATGCGGAGGCCGACCGAACCGCACGCGTGAACCGCACGCCTCCGGTCGGGGTGCGCACTACTCGGCGCGCAGGTGCACCACGTCACCGACCGCGACCACGGCCTCCGAACCGTCGTCGAGGTCGATGACCAGATGGCCGGATGGGTCCACCGCGCGCGCCATGCCGTGCAAGGAACCGTTCGCCTGCTCCACCCGGACGCGGCGGCCGAGCGTGACGAGGCGCTGCTCGTAGTCACGCCGGGCGCGGGCGAGATCGGCGAGCCGGACCGCGTAGCCGTCGAGGAACGTCTGCACCACCGCTTCGCGCGACGTCGCCCGACCGCCCTCGAGGTTGCAGGCCGTGGCGATCGCCGCCAGCTCCTCGGGCACGGTGGTCCAGTCGAGGTTGACCCCGATCCCAATCACCAAGGCGTCGCCGGTGGCTTCGGCCAGGATGCCGGCCAACTTCCGACCACCCACCACGAGGTCGTTCGGCCACTTGAGCCCCGCCACCACCCCGGTCTCCGCCTCCACCGCCTCGGCCATGGCGAGACCCGCCGTCATGACGAGGACATGACGGCGCTCGACCGGGATCGAAGGACGGAGCAACACGCTCATCAGGAGCGACGCACCGGGGAGTGCGACCCACGCTCGACCGAGCCGACCGCGGCCTGCGGTCTGGTGATCGGCCACCACCACGAGCCCAGCCGGCGCGCCGCCGCGGGCCTCGTCGAGCAGGTACCGGTTCGTGGAGTCGATCTCGGAGACCCAGCGCACGGCACCGAAGACGGTCGGACTGGCCTCGGGCATCGCCACGGCCCGTAGGATACGGCGTTCTGTCACCGGGCCAAACGGGGGAATCCGTGCTCCAGAAGATCCTGATCGCCAACCGCGGCGAGATCGCCGTGCGGGTGATGCGCAC
>JBBQXR010000043.1:0-13690 GCA_038209455.1 Acidimicrobiia bacterium | reverse complement strand
GGGGAAACAACGGGTACGGGGAAACAACGAGTGCGGGCAGACTAGGTGGCACCACCACGTCACAGCCGAAGGCGGCGCGGTCGTTGCCGGCCCGACCAGGCACCGCCCGCAAGAGAGACATCAAAGTTCGTGTGCATTTGGTAACGTTCTATTGCGTGATGCCCGTTACCAAACCGCCACGGTTCCGAAAGCCGAACACCATCGGGGCGCGGTGAACCCCAGCGCGGAACGGGTGAGTCGACGGGCGCCCGAGCCGCTGACCCTGCTGCAAGAATTCCTGAACACCCACCGACACGCGGATCGGGTGGACAAACTTGCCAGCATCTCCAGAGCCAGAGTGTGGCTCCGTGACCACGGCGTGGCTCCCCTGAGCTGCTCGCACGTGGACCTCGCCCGTCTGGTCGCGGCGCGTGACGGACTGCGCTCGGCGCTCGGCGGAAACCCAGGTTGCACCGGCGTTCCGGCGCTCCCCCATCCGACGTTGACGTGGGAGTTTCACGACGACCGACTCGTCCTCACCGGCGCCGGCCGGGGCATCGAACGGTTCCTGAACGACCTCGCCGCCGCCGTTGTCACTGCGTCGCTGACCGGTATGTGGACGCGCCTGCGCGTGTGCCCCGATGATCAGTGCGGGCTGGCGTTCTGGGACCAGACCCGCAACCGCTCCGCCGTGTACTGCTCGTCGAGTGGATGCGCGAACCGAGCGCGCCAGCGCGCCCATCGCGCGCGCATCCGGACCGGGCGACCCTGAGGACGTCGTCTCAATCGATGCGACGGAGCAGTTCCCGGAAGCGGGCGCCGTTCTCCACGTACTGGCGGGCACCGATGCGGATCATCATCTCCGGCTCCACCGCGTCGAGGCGCAGCTTCGCCGGCACGCCGAGCGCCTGGGCCCGACTCGGGACCACCATGTCGTTGGGGACGAGAGCCGCCGCACCGACCAGCGCCTCGTCCTCGACCACCGCCCGGTGCAGCACGATGGCCCCCGAACCCACCAGCGCGCCGTTGCCGATCCGGCAGCACTCCATGTGCACGAGGTGGCCGATCACGCAGTCGTCGCCGATGAAGGTCGGGTGGATCAGCGTCGAGTGGATGACACTGCCGTCCTGGATGCTCGTGCGGGCACCGACGGTGATCCGTCCGTAGTCACCGCGCAGGACCGCACGCGGCCAGATGGTCGACTCCGCGCCGATGACCACGTCTCCGATCACGGTCGCGTCGGGATGCACGTAGGCAGTCGGGTCGATCTGGGGCACGAGGTCGCCGAGGGCGTAGATGGCCATGGGCGCGGAGGCTAGGTCGCGCGGTGCCTCCGCTACGGTTTCGGCATGCTCACCGGCGCGCAGCTCACGAGCCACCTCGATGCGATCGCGCGGGACGGCTACACGATCGTCGAAGATGCGATTCCGACCGACCTACTCGACGCACTCACCGAGCACCTCGAACGACTCGAACAGATCTTCGAGATCGTCCCCTCCCCGAACGTGTTCGAAGGCGCCAACACGCTGCGCGTCTACAACCTCCTTGCGCTGGGTCGCATCTGGCAGGAGGTCCCCGTCCACGAGCACGTGCTCCCGATCATCGAGGGTGTGCTCGACCACGGCTGCCTGATCTCGTCGCTCTCCTCGATCCGTATCTGCGCCGGGGAGACCGCGCAGCCGATCCACGCCGACGACCAACTGATGCCGCTCACCAAGCCCCACGCGCCGACGGTGTGCAACTCAATGTGGGCCCTCACCGACTTCACCGCCACCAACGGCGCCACCCGCGTCATTCCGGGGACCCACCTCGCCGACCACTCGCCCAACTACGCCGAGGACTACCCGTCGATCCCAGCCGAGATGCCGAGCGGCAGCGTCCTCGTGTGGCACGGGTCGTTGTGGCACGGCGGCGGCGCGAACACGACTGCCGCCGACCGCATCGGTATCGCGATGAACTACTGCGCCGGTTGGGTGCGCCAGCAGGAGAACCAGCAGCTCGGCATCCCGGTCGAGATCGCCCGGACCTTCTCCCCGCGCCTCCGCGAGCTCACCGGGTACGGCGTCTACAACATGCTCATCGGCCACATCAACAAGCACAGCCCGGTCGAGATCCTCGACGCCACGCCAGGAGCGAACCCCATGGTGTGGGATGCCGTCTGATTCGCGCCTGACGCGAGCGTCGGCCGCCAAAGGGTGCCGGTGAACGAAGGCTCCCGGCGCGCAATCTTCGCCGCCCTCGCCGCCAACCTCGGGATCGCCATCTCGAAGGTCGCGGCGGCAGTCATCACCGGCTCGGCGTCGATGCTGGCCGAGGCAATCCACTCGTTCGCCGACACCGGCAACCAAGGACTCCTCTTCCTCGGTGGGCGCCGGGCGCAACGCCCGGCCGATGACCGCCACCAGTTCGGTCACGGGGCCGAGCGGTACTTCTGGGCGTTCGTCGTCGCCCTGGTGCTCTTCTCGCTCGGCGCGTTGTTCTCGCTGTACGAAGGTGTCCAGAAACTCCGCACGCCTCATCCCGTCGAGAGTCCGGCCGTCGCGTTCGTCGTCCTCGGGTTGGCCGTGATCCTGGAGTCGTTCTCGCTGCGCACTGCAGTGAAAGAAGCCGCGGGCCAGCACCCGAACGGTTGGCGCGCCTTCATCCGCCGCACCAAGAACCCCGAACTCCCCGTCGTGCTGCTCGAGGACACGGGGGCATTGGCCGGATTGGCCCTCGCACTCCTGGGACTCGGTCTGGCCGTCATCACCGGCGAACCCCGGTACGACGCTATTGGATCACTCGCGATCGGTCTGCTCCTCGGTGCGATCGCCATCGTGCTCGCGGTGGAGATGAAGAGCCTGCTCATCGGGGAGAGCGCCGGTGACGCCGACCAACTCGTGATCGTGGACACCATCGCGAGCAGTCCCGAGGTCCGGAGCCTGATCCACCTGCGCACCATGCATCTCGGCCCCGAAGAGGTGCTGGTCGCCGCCAAAGTGGACTTCGCCGTCGAAGGCATCAGCGAACTCGCCCGAGCCGTCGACGCGGTGGAGGCGCGGGTGCGGGCCGCCGTGCCCTCCGCGACGCTGATCTACATCGAGCCGGACCTCGATCGGCGACTCGCCTGAACCGCTACCGGGGTGCGAAGTCCACCAGCACCACCGTGTCCGACCGATGGTCGAGGACCACACGGACCGGGAGATCGAGACGCAGCTCACTCGGCGCCAACTCGAGCAGGTTGCCCACGATGCGAGGACCCTCATCGAGTTCGACCACCACGATCGCGTAGGGCACGAAGTCGACGAACGCAGGATCGGCCGCCCGGTGGGTGATGGTCCACGTGAACACGTGACCGAGACCACTCGACGGCTGCCAACTCCACGCCGCGGAACCACACGCCGCACACAGCACGCGCGGCGGATGGCGCCAGGTGTCGCATGCGTCACAGCGTTGGAGGTGCAACACCCCGGTTGCCGCCGCCCGGGCGTAGAAGTCCGCACCCAACCCGTCGGCTCCGGGCACCATCCGGTCCGGTGGCGGTCGCATCATCGGCCGCATCATCGGTCGACTCCGAGGATGGCGATGCTGCCGTCGCCGAAGTCGCCCCAGCCGGTCACCACGCCGATCTCCGCCCCCGGCACCGGCAACGGCGCGTCGCCCCGGAGCTGGCGCACCGCCTCGACCACGTGGTTCATCCCCCACATGTGACCCTGGGAGAGCAACCCCCCGTGGGTGTTGGTGGGCAGGGCGCCGTCGATCCCGAGCCGGCCGTCGCGCACGAACGCGCCGGCCTCGCCGCGTGCGCAGAATCCGAGTGCCTCGAGCTGGAGCAGGACCACGTAAGTGAAGCAGTCGTAGATCTCGGCGAAGTCCATGTCGTCCGGTCCGACCCCGGCCATCCCGAACGCGCGGGGCGCGGCGTCGGTGAGTCCGATGCGGAACGGGTCGGGCCGGTTCGGGATGTCGTCGGCCGGCGAGGGATGCCCTTCCCCCACACCGAGGATCACCGCGGGCGGGCGGGCGAGATCGCGGGCCCGCTCGGTCGAGGTCACCACGACCGCAGCCGCACAATCGGTCTCGACACAACAATCGAACAGGCGGAACGGTTCGCTGACCCACGGACTCGCGAGGTAGTCGTCCATCGTGAGCTCGCGTCCGCGCATCAGCGCCTTGGGGTGGTGCTGGGCGTGGCGGCGGAACGCGAGTGCCACCTCACCCATGTCGGTCGGCAGCGTGCCGTAGAGCTGCTGGTGCCGGGTGGCGATCCAGCCGTAGAACTGCGCGGCCGAACGGGCGCCGTACGGGAGGTAGAAGTCGACGAGCACATCCGCGACGGCGTTGGCATCCAGGCCGCGGCGCGGCACGCGCTGGCCCGGCCGATGCCGGAACGCCGAGTAACCGTTCCAGCCCACGACGACGAGCACCGTGGTCGCCACGCCGGTCGCCACTGCGATCGCCGCGTTCTGCACTGCGGCGACCGATGACGCGCCGCCCATATGGACGGTGGCCGAATACGCCACCGACGGGATCCCCAGGTTCGCCGCGAGTTCCTCGACGGTCGCGTATCCGGGCGGCGGCACCACGCCGTCGATGTCAGCCGTTGTGAGGCCGGCATCGGCGATGGCCTCCTGCGCCACCGTCAACATCATTTCCACCGGCAGTGCGTCCGCACCCCGCAGGTACTCCGTCTCGGCCACCCCGACGATCGAGGCGGCCCCGCTGAGGTTCACAGGCCGACGACCTCGAACCGCACGGCATAGGTGACGCCCGCGTCGGCGCCGGCGTGGGACGCGTGGTCGCGGAGGAATGCGTCGGGGTCACTCATCCCACCGTCGCCCAGACCGGCGAGGTACTGCCGGTGCGCGCGCAAGGACGCGATCCCCCGGTCGAGAGTGTCGGTGACGTCGACGACGTGCTCGGCGCCCGGCGACTCGTTCACGAAGATTCGCTGCACTCCGCTCCACGGTTCCCAACCCTCATCGAGGAGCTCGGGGAAGACCCAGCGGTTCCCGGCGTCGCGTGCTGCGTCGACCGCGGCGGCGCCGACCGCGCGGTGGTCGGCCATGTTCACGCCGCCGAACGACCAGCGGTCGGCGTAGTTGCCGAGCAGCAGCACCTCGGGCTTGAACCGGCGGATCTGGCGGGCGATCTCGCGTCGCAGCGCCAACGTCGGTTCGACGATCCCGTCCGGGAACCCGAGGAACTCCACCGTGTCGACCCCGACCGCGGCCGCACCGGCCCGTTCCTCGTCCATCCGGAGCGGTCCCGCGGTCGCCGGTTCCATGCCGTCGATCCCGGCTTCTCCGGCCGTCGCGAGCACGTATCCGATCCAGCGGCCCTGCGCGGTCCACCGGGCCACCGCACTCGCAGCGCCGTATTCGAGATCGTCCGGGTGTGCGACCACCGCGAGCGCCCGGCTCCAGTCCTCCGGTACCCATTGTGTGGTCACTGCGGTACCGCCGCGAACGCGTCCACCATTCGGGCCCGCCACGTGAAGAGGTCGAGCCCGTGCGATGCGTCGGTCCGGCCGATGCGGACGACCACGAGGTCCTGGGCCGGCGAGACCAGGATCGACTGGCCCTCGTACCCGTTCGCCCAGAACGTCCCGTGCTCGTCACCGGTGACCCACCACTGCCAGCCGTAGCCCCGCCCGTCGTCGGGATCGACCGAACGCAGGCGGCGGCCGGAATCGACCCACCCTTCGGGCAGGATCCGCTTCCCGTCCCACGTGCCGTCACGCAGGTACAGGTAGCCGAACCGAGCGAGGTCCTCCGCGATCGCGTGCACGTACGACGATGCGACCCAGAGGCCCGCGGCATCCATCGTCGGCTCGGCGGTCGTCATCCCGATCGGAGCGAAGAGCCGGTCGCGGAGGAACTGTGCGTAGCGGTCACCTCGGCCGACGACGTCGGCGACGATGCCCGAGATCACGTTGGTCGTACCGCTCGAATAGTTGAATCGGGTGTCGGGTGGCGCGGCGAGGGGACGGCTGCGGGCGAACGCACCGACGTCTGCATTGCCTTCGCCGAAGAGCATGTCGATGACCTGGGATCCCCCGGCGTCGACGTAGTCCTCGTTCCACGCGAGCCCGTCACGCATTGCGAGCAGGTCGGGCAGCGTGATCGCCCGACGTTCGTCGTCGCGCCACTCGGGGACGAGCCCGGCCTCGTCCAACCGGAGTCGCCCGTCGCCGACCAGGATCCCGACGATCGCGTGGAGCATGGACTTCGCCATCGACCACGAGAGAAGCGGCGTCGTCCGATCGACCGGAATGGCATCGCCGACCCAGTTCGGCAGCGAGTTCGCGTACCGCTCGGCGACCAGACGACCGTGGTGCACCACGAGCACTGCGTACGTGGTCTCGTACCGGGCGTCGGCGAACATCTCGGCGACCAGCCCGTCGACGTCCACCCCGCCGGGCGCCTCGCCCCGGGCCCAGGTGTCGGTCGGCCACGCGAGGCCGTCCGGCTGGGCCGGCAACGCCACCAATGCCGGATCGGATTCGATCATGGTGCCACCTTGTCACGCGGCCACCGACCCGAGCACGTTCCGTCCGTCCAATAGCCTCGATCCTTCTCGAATCGCGACGCAAAGGAGTGTCCCCGTGGACGCCGGAGACCCGAACGATGACCTGATCGCCACCACGACCGGCGGGAAGGTCCGGGGCGTCATCCGCGAAGGCATCTGCATCTTCCGGTCGATTCCCTATGCCGCGCCGCCCGTCGGCACGCGGCGGTTCAAACCGCCCGAGCCCGTCGAGCCGTGGGACGGCGTGCGTGACGCCATCGAGTTCGGTCCGGTGGCCCCGCAGCTCGCGTCGCCCCTCGAGGCCATGTTCGGCGCGGCCGAACCGGTGTGCGACGAGGCCGACTGCCTGACGCTCTCCGTCTACACCCCGGCCCTCGACGACGCGAAGCGCCCGGTCATGTTCTGGATCCACGGCGGAGCGTTCGTCAACGGGACCGGGGGGTCGCCGATCTATGACGGTCGTCGCTTCGCCCGGCACGGCGACGTCGTCGTCGTGAGCATCAACTACCGGCTCGGCGCGTTCGGGTTCCTCCATCTCGACGACATCTTCGGGGCGGAGTTCGCCGGCTCCGGCAATGCGGGTGTCCTCGACCAGGTCTGCGCGCTCGAGTGGGTGCGGGACAACATCGGCGACTTCGGCGGTGACCCCGATCGGATCACGATCTTCGGCGAATCCGCCGGCGGTATGAGTGTGGGCACGCTGCTCGGCCTCCCTGGCGCACAGGGCCTCTACTGCGGGGCAATCGCGCAATCCGGCGGCGCATCGTTCTGCGTCGGCGCCGAGCAGGCCACGACGACGGCCCGCACGGTGCTGTCCGAGTCCGGGATCGAGACCGTCGAAGACCTGCGCGACGCGCCCATGGACTCGATCCTCGATGCCCAGAAGATCATCTTCGCCGCCGGGCTGCGTGCGGACCTGCCGTTCGTGCCGGTGGTCGACGGCAACGTGTTGCCACAGCGCCCCATCGATGCGGTACGCGACGGCCTCGGCGCGGTGCCGACGATCGTCGGCACCAACCACGACGAGATGACCATGTTCACAGCACTCGATCTCGGCACCGGTACCGTCGACGAAGCGGCCATCACCGCCGCATTGACCGACACGTTCGGCGACCGCGCCACGGCGGTGGCCGCGGAGTACCACGCGATCTACCCGGATGCACCGCCGGCCGACATCGCGACGGCGATCGCGACGGATCGGGTCTTCCGCGTCCCCGCGATCCAACTGGCGGAAGCCGGCCTGGAGGAGCGGCCGACGTTCATGTACCTGTTCACATGGGAGTCACCGGTGATGGGCGGTGCACTGAAGAGCTGTCATGCGCTCGAGCTTCCGTTCGTGTGGGACGCGCTCGACCGGCCCGGGCTCTCGATGCTCACCGGCGACGCACCCGACCGTCAGCCGCTCGCCGACGCGATGCACGCGGCATGGATCAGGTTCGCCCGCACCGGCGACCCCGGCTGGCCCGCCTACGACCTTCCCCGCCGCGCGACCCAACGCTTCGACACCACCCTCGAAATCCTCGACGACCCCATGGCCGCCCAGCGCCAACTCTGGGCATCTTCATTGCTCGTCCGCTCGGGAGCGGAGCAAGCTGAGCGCGGTTCTTGAGCAACTCGCAGCGTGTCAGCCACTCCCGAGACGGAGCGAGGAACGAGCAGAGTCGAGCAGGCACGGAGCAAGCCCCAGGTGGGCCATGACCGTCAGGAGCGCGAGCGAAGAGCCAATCAAACAGTCGAGCCGCCATCGACGACGAGGGCGTGGCCGACCATGTAGCTGGCGGCGTCAGAGCAGAGCCAGACGATGGCCTCGGCAATCTCCTCGGGCGTCCCGAGTCGACCCAGGGGCACTCCCGCGGTCATGGCCCGCTCCACCCGCTCGTCGCCGCCCATGTACCCCTCGAGCATCGGGGTACGCACGGTGCCCGGACACACGCAGTTGACGCGCACACCACGCGGTGCACATTCGAGGGCGGCCGACTTGGTGAGACCCACAACGCCGTGCTTGCTCGCTACGTAGGCGGGGAGCCCCGCGAAGCCGACGAGCCCGGCCCCGGACGCGACGTTCACGATGGCGCCTGCACCGGCCGCGACCAGATGCGGGAGCTCGGCCCGCATCGAGAAGAACACGCCGTCGAGATTCACGGCCATCGTCGCCCGCCAGGCGTCGAGCGGATAGTCAACCACGCTGCCCGGAGTGCCGGTGGTGCCGGCGTTGTTCACCGCGAAGTCGAGACCGCCGAACCCATCGATGCAGGCCGCCACCATCGCCTCGCACGCGGCCGGGTCGGTGACGTCGGTCTCGACGAAGCGGGCCTCACCACCGAGCGACTCGGCTTCCGCGACCACTGCGGCACCCTGCTCGGCGTTCCGATCGGCGACGATGATCCGCTCGCCGCGCCGCGAAAAGGCGAGGACGGTTGCGCGCCCGAGACCAGAAGCGGCTCCCGTGACGATCCCGGCTCGTGGCGAATCCGTCACCCGAAGTACTCCCCGCCGTTCACGTCGAGCGTCTGCCCGGTGATCATGCGCGACATGCCGGACGCGAAGAACACGATCGACTCGGCGATGTCCTCCTGCGGCGGGATCTCGCCGAGGGGGATCTCCCGGGTGATCTCGGCCACCACCTCTTCGCGTGACACGCCGCGCGACGACGTCTGCCACTCCACGTACATCTGCACGTTGGGTCCCCAGATCCAACCGGGAACCACAGCATTCACGCGGATGTGGTCGGCGGCCACCTCGGTGGCCAGTGACCGCGTGAGCGTGATCAGCGCACTCTTGCTCGCGGCGTAACCCGCTTCGTCGGGACGGATCTTGCGCGCGCTCTGTGAGGCCACCATCACGACGCTTCCGCCACCGGCGGCCTTCATTGACGGCAGACACGCGCGTGTCACGTTCACCGCGCCGTAGAAGTTGACCTCGAAGATCTTGCGCCAGACGTCGAGATCCGCGTCGCTGATCGACTGGAACGCATCACCCCGGAATGCGCTGTTCACCACCACGTCGATGCTGCCGAACGCCTCGAGGGCACCGGCGGCGATCCGCTCACAGTCGTCGGGCTTCGTCACACTCCCAGCGATCGCCAGTGCCCGCCCCCCGGACGCACGGATCTCCGCGGCCACCTCATCGAGCCGCTCGGCATTGCGAGCGACCAACACGACGGCGGCTCCCTCGCGCGCAAGGGCCAACGCACTGGCGCGCCCGAGGCCGGGGCCGACGCCGGTGACGACCGC
The DNA here is from genome assembly GCA_038209455.1 of Acidimicrobiia bacterium. GTDB lineage: Bacteria > Actinomycetota > Acidimicrobiia > IMCC26256 > JAENVU01 > JAENVU01. The sequence continues at coordinate 3,968 of JBBQXR010000043.1, read as the reverse complement.
GGTCTTACCCTCGACCAGGCCGGGGCGGGTCATGCGGTCTCCCGCCCGTCGGCGACGACCGTTTCCGACGACCGTCCCGACCGGCCCGACCGGCGCATACCGGCGACGATCTCGGCCGATCCGTACATCACGGCCGCGCCGACGAATGCCGGGCCGAGGACGAGAATCGCAAAGAACCAGTTGAACGTTCCGTCGCTACTGTCGGTGCTCTGGGTATAGGTGGTCACCTTGGCCAGCGACGGCGGCGTGGTCCCGACCTGTGCGGGAAAGGCGGCGCCGACCAGAAACGCCAACGCGACACCCGCGATCAACACTCCGACGGCCATCGCGCGCAATCGCCCGGCGCGGCCTTTGCTGTCTGCCACTGATGTCCCCCTCGTACCGGCATGCGACGCCATGTGGTCGCACTGAGGGGCGACAGGGTGCCAGGATCACCGCCGACCGGCAACCCGGAGGATCCATGATCAAGCGCATCAGTTTCGTTGCTCGCCACCCGAGCCTCACCATCGAGGACTTCCACGAACGCTGGCAGGGCCCCCACGCCGAGCTCGTCGCCGCGAGTCCCGCCGCCGCGGAGCACAACCTGCGCTACGAGCAGCACCGTCGCACGGCACGCGATTACGACCGTGCCGAGTGCCCGTACGACGGGGTCTCGGTGCAGTGGTACGACTCCTGGGACGGATTCCAGGCGATGCGCGACGACCCCCGTCACGCCGAGGCCCTGGCCGATTCCGCCGCACTCTTCGGTGAGGTCCTCGAGGTCTTCACCGAGACCGAGATGGAAGTCATCGCCGGCCCGGCCGACCGGGGAGAACCCGTGACCAAGCTGATTTGCGGCGTTCGCCACAAGCCAGGGATGGACCTCGACGCGTTCCACAAGTACTGGTGGGAGGTCCACGGTCCGCTCAACCGGGACACACCCGCGGTGCGGAAATACTTCATCCGCTACGAGCAGAACCACCGCCTCGCCGAGGACTACGCCCGGCCCGGCTGCGACCTCGACGGCGTCACCATCGAGTGGTTCCGGTCCGCACGCGATTTCTTCGGCATGGCCGTCGACCCCGAGAGCCGTGACGTGATCCGCAACGACGAGGGCAACTTCCTCGACCCCGACGGCCTGCTCTGGCTCCTCACCGGCCCCGAACACGTGGTGTTCGACAGGAGGGGTGCTCGTTAGAGCACCAACTCGGCCATGGTTCGGAGGGTGGTGGCGTCGCCGTAGATGAGGATCTGGGTCACGCAGGATTCGCGCCACATCTCGAGGTCGTCGCGGATCTTCTCTTTCGGACCGATGAGCGCGGTCTCCTCGATCAGCGAGCGCGGGACCGCAGCCGCGGCCTCGTCCTTCTTACCCGCGAGGTAGAGGTCCTGGATCTCGCGGGCCTCGGCCTCGTACCCCATCCGGCCGAACACGTTGGCGTGGAAGTTCACCTCACGCGCGCCCATGCCACCGATGTACAGCGCCAACACCGGTCGCAGCATGTCGGCGGCCTCGTCGACGTCGTCGTGGAAGATCACCGGCACGGTGGCCGCCACGGTGAAATCGTCGAACGACCGTCGGGCACCCGCACGAGCGAACCCCTCGGAGAGCGCGTCGCGGTAGAACCCGTCGACCTTCGGTGAGTAGTAGATCGCGAGCCAACCGTCGGCGATCTCGGCCGTGAGCGCCACGTTCTTCGGGCCTTCGGACGCGAGGTAGATCGGCAGGTCTTCCCGCAGCGGATGCGTGATCGAACGCACGGCCTTTCCGAGACCGGTGCCGTTGGGATACGGCAGCTTGAAGTGCTCACCGTCGTAGACGAGCGGTTCCTTGCGGGCGAGGATCGTGCGCATGATCTCCACGTACTCGCGGGTCCGTGCGAGCGGCTTGGCGTACGGCTGCCCGTACCAGCCCTCCACCACCTGCGGTCCGGATGCACCGAGGCCGAGGATGAACCGGCCGCCGGTGAGGTGGTCCATCGTGATAGCCGCCATCGCGGTGGCGGTCGGGGTCCGCGCCGACATCTGGATGATCGACGTCCCGAGTTGGATGCGAGACGTCTGCGAGCCGTACCAGGCGAGCGGCGTCAGCGCGTCCGACCCGTAGGCCTCCGCGGTCCACGCCGTGGCGTACCCGAGTCGCTCGGCTTCGAGCATCAGCTCCGGAACGCCGACGGGCGGTTGCGCGCCCCAGTAACCCACCATGAATCCGAGGTCCAACTGCTTTGTCATGGCGGGTGACACTAGGGCGCGAGCTCAGCTCGGATCGACGCTCGGACGTCGTCGCCCACGAGGAACCACAACGCGAGGTCGGTCGAGGTGCGAACCGTCACCAGTTCGCAGACCTCGCTCGGAAGGATCCCGCCGCCGAACTCGATGCTCGCCGCGGTGATGCGACCGACGTCGCCCCGGGCCAACTCATCTTCCACCGGCACCCAGTAGTACGCGTTGTTCACGTGACCGAACACGTCGAAGTCGGTGCTGCGGAGCGGAAATGAAACTCGCGGCGCATCGGTCGGCGGTGCCGGATGGGTGAGCCGCGCACTCACCTTGTGGGCGCGGATCTCATCTCCGTAGGCCACGAAGAACTCGGGAGGCAGGCCCACCGGCGCGCCGGTGTCGAGCCTCACGTACACCCAGATCGCGGCGACCGTGACCAATACCCCGTTCTGCAGGGCCGTGCGCGCATCGTTGAAGCCGTCGAGACCGACGAGCGTCGTCGTGCGCTCGGCCCAGCGGCCACCGACACCGCTCGGCACGGTTTCGATCTGGAGTTCCTCGTAGATCGTCGGGAGCCGCCCGAGGTCGTAGGTCATGCGGCGGAGGATCCAGCCGCGACCTTCCGGAAGGTGGGCGTGGGCCGCATCCTCTGCTGCGACGTCCTGGAGGTAGCGCGCCAGCGCGTCGAGCCGGAGCCGGCCGTGCGGCGTGGTATCACCGAGCCGCACCTTTTGCGGCATCGAGAAGGTCATCGGTACTCCTCCGAGGCGAACACCGCGGCGAGGCCACCGACCAACGCCTCGACGTGGGCCGGCTCCCCACGCGGTCCGAGTCCACGTACCCGGGGCGGGAGTTCGACCTGCGCCCCACCTCGCCGGGTCAGGTTGCACGGGTTCTTGGGGTGGACACCACGGAGCTCCCGCGGGATGGCGTCGACGTCGTCGATCACCTCGAAGCCGTCGAGATGAGGTCGCATGCGGAGCGCGACCGTCTGCGCGAACTCACGGTCCGCTCCCCCGACCAGAACGCGGGTCCAGAACCCTTCCCGCCCGTACCCGTGGACCGAGACGACCTCGTCCACGTGGTCGAGGAACGCGCCCAGCCGCGGCGACGCGGCCGGGTCGTACAGGTGCGACGGGACGTGCCACTGGAGTCCGTCGGGTTGTTCCACCGTGTACAGCGATGCGCCGCAGCGCGCGGCGGCGCGCCGGGCCACTTCGGCGGTTCCCCGTTCGAGCGAGCCGCCGTGGATCGCCATGAATCCGAACGACCCCCGGAGTTCCATCGTCTCGCACACACCGTCGTGAGCAAGGAGGTCGGCCAGCACGGCCCCGAACCTACGCGTCGAGCGCGGCGGAGAGGCGGTCGAGCTCGGTCGGATCGTCGGTGGTGGGCACGAGAATGAACTCGTCACAGCCGGTTTCGGCCAATGCCGCGACCACTTCCCGGAGCACGCCGGGGTCGTGGAGACGACACAACCCGGCCATCGCCGAGGCCGCCGCATCACCGAAGGTGCTCAGGTAATTCCGGGCGTATCCGGAGAGCCGTTCGGATGCATCGTCGCCGAGGGCGAACCAGGTCGAGGTCGACAACCACGGCGCCGACGATCGACCGCCCTTGGTCCAGGCGATCCGCACCGCGTCGAAGGTACGGGCGACGGCTTCCGGATCGGGTGCGAGATCGAAGCCGGACAGGCCATCGGCCCACTTGGCCGAGCGGGCCAGCGACTTCGGGCCCATCGATGCAGTGAGGATCGGCGGCCCGCCGGG
>JBBQXR010000042.1:0-13694 GCA_038209455.1 Acidimicrobiia bacterium | reverse complement strand
GGACCGGGAGATGTTACCGATCCGCCGACCGGCACCACCGCAGAAAGGTCACGACGTCCTGCTCGTCCATGGGCCCGGCGTTCCCGTATTGGGTGACGAGCCGGAACCGGAGGTAGTCCGCGTCGGGAACCGGGAGGAACGGCGCTCGGCGCCACCACGTCCGGGGCGTCATCCGGTGCAGTTCCCGGAGGGCGGTCCGCCAGAGTGACGGCCGGATCAGCACCGCGCCCGCGGCACGGGTCGCGAAACCGAACGAGAGCGGGTTCGACTCGGGAGCACGGGCCACCCGAGGAACCGTAGGCGGTCGTGCTCCGTACAATGCACCGACGTCGAAGGGGGACTCGTGGATCAAGCGTTCCGCAAGTTGGTGGAACACATCGAGCAGGTGATCCAAGGCAAGCGAGAGGCGGTTCAGCTCGCGCTGGTGTGCCTGGTCGCCCAGGGTCATCTGCTGATCGAGGATGTGCCCGGGGTCGGCAAGACCTCCCTCGCCAAGGCGATCGCCCGCTCGGTCGGAGGCACGTGGCAGCGCATCCAGTTCACGCCCGATCTCCTGCCGTCCGACGTCACCGGGGTGTCGATCTGGAACCGGTCCACCAACGCGTTCGAGTTCCGACCCGGAGGCGTCTTCGCCACGGTCCTGCTCGCCGACGAGATCAACCGGGCGTCGCCGAAGACGCAGTCGGCGCTGTTGGAGGCCATGGAGGAGGGCCAGGTCACGGTCGACTCGGTCAGCTATCCGCTCGGGCCGCCGTTCATGGTGATCGCCACGCAGAACCCCATCGAGTTGGAGGGCACCTATCCCCTCCCCGAGGCGCAGCTCGACCGGTTCCTCATGCGCATCGAGATGGGATATCCGAGTCGTGACGCCGAGATCGACATCCTCGCCGCCGACCGGGACCACGCGGCCGCGGCCGATCTCGGCGCCGTCATCTCGAGTGAGGACCTCATGGAACTCAGCCGCGCGGTCAGCGCGGTGCACGTCGCTCCCGGTGTACGCGAGTACATCGTGACCCTCGTCGACGCGACCCGTCGTCATCCCTCACTCGCACTCGGCGCATCACCGCGTGGTGCCCTCGGGTTGCAACGCGCCGCCCGCACCTGGGCCGCCGCCGCCGGACGCGATTTCGTCCTGCCCGACGACGTGAAGCGTCTCGCCGCGCCGGTCCTCGCCCACCGCCTCGTCCCGACCGCCGACGCCGAACTGCGTGGGCTCGGCAGCCAGGAGCTCATCGCCGAGCTGCTCGCATCGGTGCCGATCCCGGGCGCGACGGGCTGAGGGTGGCGGCCGCCCGCGGTGTCGCACTGACCCGACGGGGCTGGTCGTTGCTCGGCGCCGCGGTCGGACTCCTGGTCGCGGGGCGGCTCCTCGGGACCGCCGAACTCACCACCCTCGGGCTCTGTTCGCTGGCATTGATCGCCGGTTCCCTGTTCTGGACCAGCACCCGCGCCCTCCCGCTCGACCTGATCCGTACGGTCCGACCGGCCCGGATCCACGTGGGCGCCGACGCACGGGTCGACCTCGAGATCGTGGGACGCGGACTGACGCCCCAACTCACGGTGACCGACGCCTTCGATGACGGGCGGCGGGCGGCGCGATTCATGACCCCGGCCCTCGACCGCGGCCAGCGCGGGCGAGCCGCCTACCGGATCCCCACGGACCGCCGAGGGCGCTTCACCGTCGGCCCGGCAGTCGTCGGCGTCGCGGATCCGTTCGGCCTCACCGCCCGCGCGATCACCCTCGGCGAGACGACCGAAGTCATCGTCCGGCCGCGAGTCTGGGATCTGCGGCCGAGCCCGGGCGCGGCCGGCCACCGACGCGCCCGAGCGCATCACCGCAACGTGGTGCCGGTTGCATCGATTGCCCACGACGAGTTCCTCGCCCTGCGCGAGTACGCGGTCGGCGACGACCTCCGCCGTGTGCACTGGCGGTCCAGTGCCCGCCTCGGCGAACTCATGGTGCGCGAGGACGAGTCCGCGTGGCGACCTCAGACCGTCGTGGTGTTCGACAACCGCGCCGGCTCCTACCCCGGCGGGAGCTACGAAGCGGCGATCGAGGTATTGGCATCGATCGGCACCCGCCTGCTCCAGTCGACGCGTAGCTGCGAGATCCTGACCACCGCCGGCCAAACTCTCGGCGCCGCCAACCCGGGCGGACTGAGCGGCGAGTCCCGGCTCCTCGACGAGCTCGCACTCCTCACCGTCGACCCCGACCGGCCGATGGCCCCAGCAGTCGCCGCGCTGCGGTCCGACGCGCGGCGCGGCCGGATCATCGTGATCACCGGCCGGCCCGCGGATCTCGGGACCTTCGTGGCGCTCGGCGGACCCGGCGCGCCGGTGACCATCGTCGGTTGCGCACCGGATCTCCCCTCCCCGATCGGGGCGATGACCCTGATCGACGGCCGCCCGGGCGCGCTGGTCGACGCCTGGAACGCCGCCACGGTCAGGGGCCCGAGCACGCGACGACGGGCCGGCCGCGCGTGACCACACGCGCGGGCACCATCGAACACCCGGCGGTCCGGGTGGGCGCCCTCGCACTGGTGAGTGCGGCCACGGCCCTCGCGTTCGGTCGCGTCTTCAGCGACGGCGGGTTCATCCCGGCGCTCCTCGTCGCGGCCATCGTCCCTCACGTGGTCGGACTCGCGGCCAGGCTCCGCGGCTGGTCGCCCGCGCGTTCGGTGATCGGTGGACTCCTCGCCACAACGCTGGCGCTCGTGTGGATCGCAGCAGGCGAGACCACCGAGTACGGGCTCCCGACCGCGGCCACCACGACGCGACTCGGACATCTCGTGGACCGCGGGTGGGCCGTGTTCCGCACGGGCATTGCGCCCGTGACCCCGCGGCTCGGCGTGGTGCTCCTCTGCGCCATGGCCGTCGGGATCGCCGCCATCGTCGCCGACGCGGTCGGCCGGCGCCCCGACGTGACCCTCGGTGCGCTCGCACCCACGCTCGTCCTCTTCGTGCTCACCGGCACGCTCGGTACCGGATCGATGCGGATCCCGGCGACGGTCGCGTACATCGCCGCGGCGCTCGTCGCACTGGTGATCGCCAATGCGGCCCGGGTGACCCAACGCCGAACTTGGTTCACCGGCCGGCGACTCGCGTCCGACGCGGCGACCGTCCGGAGTGCGGCGTTCGTCGGCGGCCTCGCGATCCTCGCCGGCGTCGTCGTCACACCACTCGTGCCCGGCGTCGACAGCCCTGCGTTGGTGCGGTACCGCAATCACACCGGCGCGAGCGGCAGCGGCGGCGGGGGTGACTACACGACGGTCAGCCCCCTCGTGGATCTCAAGGCCCGTCTCGGGCCGCGCAGCGACGTCGAACTCTTCCGGGTCACGTCGCCCAATCCGCTCTACTGGCGCCTCGTCGCGCTCGATCGCTTCGACGGTCAGGTCTGGAGCGTGGCGAGCGAGGCTCGCGACGCGGCCGCCACGTTCCGGCCGCGGTCCGATCGCGGCACGGTGCGCCAGCAGTTCGCGATCACCGGTCTCGGCGACCAGTGGGTCCCGGCTGCATTCACGCCGGTCCGGACCACCATGGGAAATGCGCGCGTGATCCCCGACTCCTCGACATTGATTGCGCCCAACCCGGTGACCGGACAGAACTACGAGATCCAGTCGCGGATCGAGACCGCACCGAGCGCCGCGCAGATCGCGGCGACGAGCGGACCGGTGCGCCCCGAGGTGCGCTCCGCCCTCTCGCTGCCTCCCACCTTCTCGCGCCAGATCCGCGCGCAAGCCGACGCGATCACGGCCGGCGCCGACACACCGTACGCACGGGCGCAGGCCCTCCAGACGTTCTTCACCGGTGGACAGTTCACCTACGACGTCAACGTCGACTTCACCGACTCGACCGAGGGCATCTCCGCGTTCCTCCGGCTCAAGCGCGGCTTCTGCCAACAGTTCGCCGCCGCGTTCGCGGCCCTCGCCCGCGCCGAGGGCCTGCCGTCGCGTGTCGTGGTCGGCTTCACTCCCGGGACCTACGACGCGGCGAGCGCCGAATACGTGGTCCGCGGGCGCGACGCCCACGCGTGGGTCGAGGTCTGGTTCGCCGGACTCGGATGGCGCACGTTCGAACCGACCCCCGCGGGACCTGCACCCGGCCAGGCCGATTCCAGGGCCCAGGGCGGGCCCGCGCAGACAAACGATCCGAACAGCACCACCCCGACCACCACAAGTGGGAACAGCCCGACCACTGCGCCGGGCCGGTCCCCAACGTCGACTGGCGGCGGATCACCACGCATTCCCAAAGCCGAATCGTTGATCTCGACCGAACGGTCGCAACCTGCCCGCGGACGCAACCTCCGGTTCGACATCCTGATCGCACTCGGTGCGGCCGGGGTACTCGGCCTGTTCGGCTGGGCCGTTTCCCGCGTCGTGCGACGACGCCGGATCCGTCGGGGTCGGCGCGATGCCACGGAGCCGGCGACCGCAGTGGCCGGCGCCTGGCGCGATGCGCTCGACGCCTGCGCGCTCGCGGGGCTGCCGGTGTCGAACGCACTCACCCCCGAGGAACAGGTCCGCGCCATCGGTGAGCACGGCGTGTCGACCGACGTCTTGGTGCCGCTACGGGAACTCGCGATCTCGTACTCCGAGATGGAGTTCTCCGAGCACGTGGTCGTGGCCCCGGTACGGGATCGGGCCTGGACCGCGGCGGACGAACTCCGCGCGGCGTTGCTGATCGGAGTCGGGGCCCGCGAGCGACTGCGCCGCTCGCTGCGGAACGAACCGGACTACGCGGAGTCGCCGTCCTGACCTCGGTCACGCCACCGGCGTGACGCAGAGTCGAAGAAGCCGCCGACGGATCCGCCACGCAACGTCGACGTCAAGTTCTCGATGCCCGCCCGACCCAGCTTGCGGGCGTTCCGCTCGATGACGAGCAGGCACCCGAGCATGAGCAGGAACCCGACCATGCCGAGCACCAGCACCTGGGTGAAGGTGACGATCAGCAGCACCAGTCCGGCGATGAAACCGATCACGGCCCACTTGATCGCCCGGGCCGCATGTCGATAGAGGGTCGTCTCGGAGACCTGCTGCACCAGACCGGGGTCGGTCGCGGTGAGGTTGGCCTCGATCTCCTGGAGGATCCGCAGCTCTTCGTCCGAAAGGGGCATCGGTCAATCTTCGCGCATCGCGCGGGCTCGCTCAACGCGAGCGGCCGGAGGGACCGGAACGACCTCGCCACCCGCAGCCGCCGACCGGTAGGCCGCCTCGACGACTTCGTGCGCCGCCAGCGCCGCGTCGACGTCCGGGGCGCCCCGCGCGGCGGCGCCGAACTCGTTCACCGTGTCGAGAAAGGCCTTGCTGGGTTCGGCGTACTGGGCGACCGACTTGGCGTAGACCTCGGGCGCCGTGAGTCGATCGAGCCATTCCGGGCCCGGGGCCACGACCTCTTCGTGGCCGGCCGACGTCTCCACGTGGACCGGACCGAGGTAGTCGTCCTCGGTCCAGAGCATCGCGTCCTCACAGAACAGCTCCAGGCGTCGGGTCGACGGCCGGGTCATCACCTGGTGCCAGACGCTGGTCAGTGACGCAGTCACGCCGCACTCGTAGTCGATCGCCACGCTGGCGACGTCCTCGATGCCGGGATACCCGAAAGTCTCGGCCGTGCGCGCCCGGACCGCGGTCGCCGGCCCGAGGATCCAGTGCATGAGGTCGACATCGTGGATCGAGTGCTCGATCAAGGTGCCCCCACCGGCCTGGTCCACTTCCTTGCGCCAGGTGGATCCGTACATCCCCTGGATCGGGAAGTACTGGTCGTCCCGAAAGGCGAGGGCCATCGGCCGGCCGTACCGCCCCGAGGCGACCGCATCGGCGAACGCGGCGAACACCGGTGCGTGGCGGAGCACAAGCCCGACCTGGTGCGGCCGATCACGCAGGGTGTCGGCGATGGCCCGACACCCCTCGATCGTCGGCGCCAACGGCTTCTCGCAGAACACTGCGAGGTCACGGTCCGTCGCTGCGGCAACGGCCTCGGCGTGGCCGGCGGTCCAGGTGCAGATCCACGCGACGTCGGCACCCTCGAGGGCAGCTTCGAGATCGGTGGAGGCGCGGGCGCGGTGATGGGCGGCGATGCGTTCGGCGCGCTCGGCGTCGGGGTCGAAGGTCGACGTGACCGCGGCATCGACGAGACCGGCGCGCGTCAACTGCGCCAGTGCGTAGGAGTGCACAGTGCCGATATGCCCGCAACCGATCAGTGCGATCTGGAGCACGTCACGTCCCTTCTTCGTCGTCCGGACCCCAGAGGCTGCCACGACGGTCGGCGTGGAGACGACCACCCGCACTGTGGGCGGCCCGACCGACCGCGTCGGCACCGAAGCGTTCACGCACCGCGTCGATGGTGCGCTCCAGGTCGGCGGCGTGGCTCGGCGGCGCGTCGAAGCTCAGCTGGGTCTGCACGGACGCCGCGTCCTCGACGCCCATCCCGCTGACGCCGAGCAGCCGGATACCGGCGCCGATCTCGATCGCCTCGAGCAGCGTCAGCGCACTCCGCGCCAGATCGGCCGCGAGGTCCGTCGGCGCCGGGAACGTGTGGGCCCGCGTGATCGTCGCAAAGTCCGAGTAGCGCACCTTCAACTGCACCGTGCGCGCGACCTTGTCGTGGGCACGGAGCCGCGCGGCGACCAGGTCGGCCATGCGCAACACGTCCTGTTCGAGCTGTCGTCGGTCGGTGCGGTCCGCCGCGAAAGTCTCCTCGTGCCCGATCGACTTCGTCTCACGGTGCGGTTCCACCGGTCGCGGATCCTGGTTCCACGCCAGCGCGTGGAGATGACGCCCGACCGACTCGCCGAGCTTGGCGATCAGCACCGCCTCCGGGATCGCGGCGAGTTCACCGACCGTGCCGACGCCGATGCGCTCGAGCTTGCCGTGCGTCGCCGGACCCACGCCCCACAGGCGGCGGACGTCCAACGGGTGGAGGAACTCGAGTTCGGTGCCCGGTTCGATGACGAGCATCCCGTTCGGTTTGGCCAGATCGCTGGCGACCTTGGCGAGCATCTTGGTGGTCGCGACCCCGACCGACGCGTGGAGCCGGAGTTCCGACGCGATCCGGGCACGCAGCATTTCGGCGATCTCCGGCCCGGTACCCAGCAGCCGTGCCGAACCCGAGACGTCGAGGAACGCCTCGTCGAGCGACAACGGCTCCACGAGTGGAGTCGCCGATCGGAGAATGGCCATCACCTCGCGGCTGACCTCGCTGTAGAACTCGATGCGCGGCGCCACGAACTCGGCCTCAGGACATCGCCGTCGCGCCTGTACCGAGGGCATGGCCGAATGGATCCCGAACTCCCGCGCCTCGTAGCTCGCAGCCGCGACGACACCGCGGTCGCCGGCGCCGCCCACCACGACGGGCTTGCCGCGCAGCTCCGGTCGTTCCCGCTGCTCGACCGACGCGTAGAACGCGTCCAGATCCAGATGGAGGATCGAGGGGGCGCTCACCCCATCGACACCGACACGACCTCGAAACTCGCGAGGCTCGTACCGCGCACCTCGTACGTGAACCGACGCGACTCCGCGGGCTCCCACCGCTGCGCCAGCCACTCCGCGAGCGGGTCGCGCACCCAGCGGAAGCACTCGGTGAGGTGTTCGTCGACGAGGGTGGGGTCCACGAACAACGCGTCGACCACGATGCCGTCGGGATCGTCGATCCGGAGGTCGCCGTCGAACTCCAGGGCACGATGGACCTCGCAGTGCATCTCCCACCCCATGTCGACGGCCACGGCCCGGACCTCGTAGAGCGGACCGTCCCAGGACCTGACCACGAGCCCGGTCTCCTCCTCGACTTCGCGCGTGAGTCCCGCGAGGATCGAGTCGTCGGTCGGATCGACCACTCCCCCCGGAGTACTCCAATCGTGAGCGCCGTCCCGGCGGCGGTTCTGGACGAGGAGCAGGTCACCGTCGCGCTCCATGGCCGCGCCTGCGACCGTCATCCGCCTCGACACCATGCCGCCAGTGTGGCACGCCCCCGTTACCATCCGCGTGTGCCCGACACCTTCGACACCGGACCGGGACCGAGCCGATCTGCGTTCCTCCTGGCCTACGCCGCCGTGGTGCTGACCGGCTTCGTCGGTGCCGCCATCGGATACGGCTGGGCCGACATCGGCTGCACGCGCGACTGCGGGACCGACCTCGCCGTGTCGATGATCGTCGGCGGGATCATCGGCGCGGTCGGCGCCGGCGTGATCGCCGTGTTGGTGTTGCGCGCCATGGCCGAATGGCGTCGTCCCGGCTGATCAGGGTCCCGCCCGTCAAGGAGTCGCGCGGAGCTCGAACCGGCAGTGCAGTCCTGGTGCGACCGATCGGGCACGCGCGCACAGCCGGTCGCTCTCCCGCCCGTTGCCGTCGGCCTTGGCGAACGCTGACAACGCGATGAGTGCCTGCGCGGAATACGGATCCCATCGGCGCGCATCGGCGTAGGCGGCCCGCGCCGCGGCACGGTGACCCGAAGCGAGTTCGAGACCGCCGAGGGCGAGTGAGACTCCCGGGTCCGACGGGTCCCGGCGATGCGCGACCCGAGCGGCGGCGTCCGCGTCCCGCAGCGCGCCGGCCCGGTGGTGTGCGTGAAGTGCGTGGTTGTACGCCTGGGCTTCGCGGGCCGGCGGTTCGGGCCAGATCGGCAGCGCGTCCACGGCCTTGCGCGCGTCGCGCAGGTCGGAGTCGACGGCCGCACCCCGGAGCAGCACGTCGCCGCGGACGAGCGCCACGCCGAAGCCGGCCGCGACCACCACGAACAGAACCGCCAATCCCTTCGCCGGGCTCGGGAGCCGGGCCCGAGGCCCCCGTCTCGCGATCCCGAGGACGAGCGCCAGCACCGGGGTGAGTCCGATGAACATCGGTTGCACGAGCAGACTCACTCCGCCGATCGCAGCGAACCACGCCATCTCGCCTCGGGCCCCGACCGCCGCGAAGACGAGCCACGCGGCGAACGCGAGCGCGCCGAGTACCCCGGTGGTCACCAGGTACTCGACGAAAACATCATGAGCGTCGATGTTGAGCTTGTCCGAACCGAACGCACGCGCCGCCGCCGCCGTGTTGTGCGGTGAGGAAGCCCGGCGATAAAGCCCCGGCCCTTCACCGAGGAGCGGTCGATCGCCGACGGCGGCGAGGCCCATCTCCCACCGGTCGATCCGACCCGAGAATCCCGAACCCCCGCTGTCGGCGACGCGTGCCGTCGCGCCGGAGTCGTCCGGCGCGATTGCGATCGTCAGGAGGACGCCGACCGCGACCGCGATCACCACCGGGATGACTCGTCGCCGGGCCCGGAGCAGGAGTCCGAGCACCACGACCACCAACACCGTGAGGCCGGTCCGTCCCCCCGCGAGTTCGAGGCCGCTCGCCAGGAGCACCGCCAGCGCGATGTACACAAGCGACGTCTCCCGCCGGGCCGGCGCCACCCGCAACCGCTCCACGACGATCGCGAATGCACCGAGGAACAGCGCCGACGCGTGCACCGGGTTCCCGAGCAGCGCCGGCGGCCGCCCGTCGACGAGCGTGAAGAGATCACCGGTGAAGTTCTTCGACACCTGGAGCCACGCCATCGCCGCGTTGACCCCCGCGGCAACGAGGATCGCCGAGCCCAGTGCTCGAGCCGCGCGATCGGACCAACGCCGGCCGAGCGCCCACATCCCGACCGCCGCCGCCACGAACAGCCATCCGGTTCCGTGGTTGTAGAGGCCGAACAGTGCGAGGCCGGGTGCCGGCGACACCAGCGTCGAGAGGCCGGCCACCGTGACGAACACCAGTCCGGCGATCGCCGCGCGATCGCGCGCCCACGCCGCCGCGACCAGCACCACCATTCCCGGGCCGACCACCAGGAGTGCGAGCGCGGCGCGGGGCGTCCAATACTCCGCGAGCGTCATCGGCACTGCGGCCACGAGCAGCACCGCCGCCAGGAGACCCACCGCGATCTCGGCCGGACGCACGCGCGTGGCCACACGCGCCCGGTCGTCCATGCGCGAACGGTAACCGAGCTTCTCCCGTCCGCCGCGGTCTTGCGTCAGCCCGTCGGCCGCATGAGCCCTTCCTGCATCACCGTGACGACGAGTTCGCCGGAGTGCGTGAAGATCGAACCTTCCGCGATGCCGCGTGCTCCCGACGCCGACTGACTGCGCTGGTGATAGAGCAGCCACTCGTCGGCGCGGAACGGCCGGTGGAACCACATGGCGTGGTCGAGGCTCGCAACTTGGAACTCACCGTCGGTGAACGAACTGCCGTGCGGCAGCATCGCAGTGTCGAGGATGGTGAGGTCCGACGCGTACGCCACGACGCAGACGTGTAGGAGCGGATCGTCGGGCAGACGGCCGTTGGCGCGGATCCACACGTCCTGGCGCGGCGGACGCGGCGAGTGATCGAGCCACGCTGGCACCTCGGTGGGGCGTGAATCGATGGGCCGCTCCCGCTGCGACCACTCGGCGAAGTCGGGGCCGAACTTGTCGCGGTACGGGGCGAACTGCTCCTGCATGGTGGGCAACGATTCCGGTGCCTGCACCTCGGGCATGGCGTCCTGGTGCTCGGGGCCGGACTCGACCACCTGGTACGACGCCTGCAGGTTGAAGATGGCGCGTCCGTGCTGGATCGCGACGACACGACGGGTGGTGAAGGACCGCCCGTCACGGATCCGGTCGACCTCGTAGATGATGGGCACCTCGGGATCGCCGGGGCGAAGGAAGTACGCATGACACGAGTGGAGGACCCGCTCGGGATCGACCGTGCGACCCGACGCCACCAGTGCCTGCCCGGCCACCTGCCCACCGAAGACCCGCTGGCGCCACTCCTCGGGGCTGCGCCCGCGGAACAGGTTCAGCTCCAACGTCTCCAGGTCCAGCAACTCGATCAGGTCGTCCAGCGCACGCTGGGGTTGGACTGGAGTCATGGGGCTGGAGGGTAGCGGTGGGCCGCTCCAATCAGGCGAAGAAGACGGTGGCCATCTCGTAGAGCGCCGGGTCGACCGTCTTCAACGTGCCGACGGCCTCCTCGAGTGACACGGTCACGATCTCGCCCGCCTGGAGCGCCACCATCACGTCGCCGGCACCGTCGTGGACGGCGTCGATGGCCGCGATCCCGAAGCGGGTGGCGAGGATCCGGTCGAAGGCGGTCGGCGTCCCCCCGCGCAACAGGTGCCCGAGGATGGTCACCCGCGTGTCGAACCCGGTCCGGGCCTTGATCTCGTCGGTCACCCGGTTGGCCACCCCGCCCAGCTGCACGTGCCCGAACTCGTCGACCGCCCCAGACGCGAGCGTCATCGTTCCCGCCGCGGGGACCGCACCTTCGGCGACCACCACGATCGAGAAGTTCTCCCCCCGACGCGACCGGTGCTGAAGCCGCTCGCAGACCTCGGCGATGTCGAACGGCAACTCGGGGATGAGGATCACGTCGGCGCCGCCTGCGAGTCCGCTCTGCAACGCGATCCATCCTGCGTGCCGGCCCATCACCTCGACCACGATCACGCGGTCGTGTGATTCGGCGGTCGTGTGCAGCCGGTCGATGGCGTCGGTCGCGGTCTGCACCGCAGTGTCGAAGCCGAACGTCACCTCGGTGGCAGACAGGTCGTTGTCGATCGTCTTGGGAACGCCGACGACCCGCACGCCTTCCGCCGCGAGCTTGTGGGCGACACCGAGCGTGTCCTCGCCACCGATCACGATGAGCGCGTCGATCCGTTCCTCCTCGAGGGTCTCGAGCACGCGCGCGACACCATCGTCGGAGTTGAACGGGTTCGTCCGTGACGATCCGAGGATCGTTCCGCCGCGCGGCAACAGACCCCGGGCCGCGTCGAGGTCGAGATCGACGACCTCGCCCTCGAGCACCCCGCGCCAACCGTGGCGGAACCCGACGATCGTGTGGCCGTGCACGTTCACGCCCTTGCGCACCACCGCCCGGATCACCGCGTTGAGCCCCGGACAATCGCCGCCACCCGTCAACATCCCGATCCGCATGGCACTCCCTGATGGCTCGTTCGCTCGCGCCTCGATTGCTCGTACGCTCGCGCTCCTACATGTGAAACGTGCGTGAGGCTCGCTGCCTCGCGGCTCGCCTCCGCAGGCTTCGGCTCGGGTCACGTTACGGGGGTCGCGCTCCCTGCGTCGGACCCGGTCGCCGGCCGGTACTGTGCGCGGCCGTGACGGGTGCAGTGGTGTTGGGGATCGATGCGGGGACCACCGGGGTCCGGACCTTCGCGATCGACGCGGCGAGCCGGGTGGTGCGGAGCGCGTATCGGGAGTTCCCGCAGTACTTCCCCGAGCCGGGCTGGGTCGAGCACGACGCGGAGGAGATCTGGACCGCGACCATCGCCACCCTCACCACCGTCGTCGGCGAGTGCCGGGCCGCGGGCGAGACCGTCGCCGCGATCGGGATCACCAACCAGCGCGAAACGACCGTCCTCTGGGATCGGACCACCGGTCGGCCGGTCCATCGAGCAATCGTCTGGCAGGACCGCCGGACGGCAGGCCGGTGCGACGAGTGGCGCAACGCGGGGCACGAGCCACTCGTCCGGGAGCGGACCGGGCTGGTCCTGGATCCGTACTTCTCCGCCACCAAGCTCAACTGGCTGTTCACGACGGGCGGAGTGGAGATCACCCCGGACCTTGCCTTCGGCACGATCGACTCGTGGCTCCTGTGGAAGCTCTCGGGCGGTGCACTCCACGCCACCGAACCGTCGAACGCGAGCCGCACACTGCTGTTCGACATCCGCACCGGCGCGTGGTCCGAGGAGCTGTGCGACCTCTTCGGCGTGCCGATGTCCTGCCTGCCCGAGGTACGGCCGACGAGCGGGCGGTTCACGATCACCGACCCGGGCGCCGCGGCCGGGCTGCGCGTCCCGGTGTCGGGCATGGCGGGCGACCAGCAGGCTGCACTCTTCGGCCAGGCGTGCTTCACCCCGGGCATGGCGAAGAACACCTACGGCACCGGTTCGTTCGTGCTCGTGAACCTCGGCACCGAGGCACCCCCACCGGTCGAGGGACTCCTGACGACCGTCGCGTGGCAGATCGGCGACGTCACCACGTACGCGATGGAAGGTGCCATCTTCGTCACCGGTGCCGCGATCCAATGGCTCCGCGACGAACTGCAGATCATCGACCGCGCCGAAGAGATCGGACCACTCGCCGCCGGTGTTCCCGATGCCGGCGGCGTGATGTTCGTGCCCGCGTTCACCGGCCTCGGTTCGCCGTATTGGGACCCGTACGCGCGCGCCACTGTGCTCGGCCTCACCCGGGGTAGTGGGCGCGCGCACCTCGCACGCGCGGTCGTCGAGGCGATGGCGTACCAGACCGCCGACGTGGTCGCCGCGGTGCGCGCCGCGTCCGGTACCGACCTCTCGGAGCTCCGCGTCGACGGCGGGGCGAGCGTGATGGACGTGCTGTGCCAGTTCCAGTCCGACATCCTCGGCGTCACCGTCCGCCGTCCGGTCGTGCAGGAGACCACCGCGCTCGGCGCCGCGTACCTCGCGGGTATCGCCGAGGGAGTGTGGTCGGACGCGGCCGAAGCCGCCTCCGCGTGGCAGGAGCAGGCGGCCTTCACACCCGCCATGGACCCGGCCGTCGTCGACGCGCTGCTCACAACTTGGCACCGCGCCGTGGAGCGCTCCCGCAACTGGGCGGAGGCCTGAGCGCCCAGCAATTCTTCGTATTGAACACGATGATTCTGCTGGCATACGAACGTGTGTTCTGGTATGATTCCGATACCAAACCAAGTTGGAGCGCA
>JBBQXR010000041.1:0-13752 GCA_038209455.1 Acidimicrobiia bacterium | reverse complement strand
AGCGCGAGCAGTCGCGTGCAACGCTCGCGGTCGTACGTATCGGTCGAGTAGTGGAGGCCGGTCTGGGCGATGGCACGGAGCTCGTCGAGCAGGGTCAGGCGGTCGATGGGCCCGACGATACGACACGTACGATCGCCCGATGACCAGCCGCCCGATGACCAGCCGCCCGATGACCAGCTGCACGGTGACCAGACTCGCCATCGTCGGTGCCGGTGCGATCGGAGGCGCGGTCGCGGCGCGTCTGGTCGAAGCCGGGGCCGACGTCACCGTCGTGGCCCGCGGCGCCCACGCCGACGCGATCGAGCGGGCCGGGCTCGTGCTCGCCGAACCGAATCGGGTCGTCACCATTCCCGTCCCGGTCGTGCGCACGGTGGCCGAACTCACGATCGACGCGTCGACGGTGGTGGCGCTCGCGGTGAAGAGTCAGGACACCGCACCGGTGCTCGACGACCTGGTGCGAGTCGCGCCGTCGGAGACCGCGGTGGCGTGTTTCCAGAACGGCGTGGAGAACGAGCGCGTAGTGGCCGAGCGGTTCCCGAACGTCTACGGCGTGGTGGTGATGATGCCCGCCGCCCATCTCGAACCGGGCCGGGTGGAGGCCTACGCATCTCCGATTCCGGGTCTGTTCGATATCGGCCTCGCGAACGGTGAGGTCGACGACACCGCTCGTGATCTGGTCGCGATACTCGGACGCGGCGGGTTCGATGCGCGCGCCGTCTCGAACGTGATGCGGTGGAAGTACACGAAGCTGCTCATGAACGTGGGCAATGCGGTCGAGGCGATGTGCGGGCTCGACGACGCGGCGATCGAGTTGGTCGGTCGGGCCCGAACGGAGGCCGTCGCCACGTTCCGGAGCGCGGGCATCGACTTCGCATCGCAGGAGGAGGAGCGCGCCAGGCGCGGCGACCTGCTCCAGGTCGGAGAGATCGACGGCTCCGGTCGCGGTGGCGGTTCGTCGTGGCAGTCGCTCGCCCGCGGGCTCGGCACCATCGAGGCCGACGCGTTGAACGGTGAGGTCGTCCGCATTGGTGCGGCCGCCGGCGTCCCGACGCCCGTGAACGCATTGCTGCTCGCACAAGCGAACGCCGCCGCGGCGGATCACCTCCCGCCCGGCGCCGTCGATGCGACCGACCTGCTCGCGGAACTCGCCTGACCGTCAGCCGGCCCCGAGGTCGGTGAGCCGGTCGATGCCGAGCCCACCGATGAGCAGGCGCTCCTTCTGGTTGCCGATCAGGGAGCGGGTCCAATCGGTGAAGCCACCGTCGCCGACCTCGATCGTGCCGGACGGTCCGTCGACGAAGATCTTGAAGCAGAGGTCCTGGTAGTACCCAGGCCCGCTCACTCGATCCGGATGGACCGTGACCTCGGCGTCGGCGATCGCGGCGCGCACGTCACCGACGAGCGCGGCCGTGTACGCATCGCGCAGGTTGGTGATGGCGATCCGAATCGGGAACGCGGTGACGGCCCGCGTCGCGGTGACGAGCACACCGAGTTGCTCGCCAAGGGCTGCTCGCTCGAAGGCGAGACCGCCTCGGTCGCGTCCGGCGGTGACGATGCCGAGCACCGTGAAGTGTTGCTGGCCGACCGCGCCGAACGGTTGCGAACGCAACACCCGCTGCACCGCGGCGAGTCTGACCGCCCTGTCGCCAGGGTCGAATGGGTACCGAGCGGAACGACCGGCGCGAGTTCGATCGCCTCGAACGAGCGCGGCAACGCGTCGAGCACGGTGGCAATCATGCGGTGCAAGGCGCGCGCGCCGCATGACCTCGAGCAGGAAGGAGGTGAGATCGGCACCGCTCACCTGCTCGGCCATCGCGCCGACGATGTCATCGGTCGCGAGTGCGGCGGCCGCCCGCTCGACCGCGGCATTCACGTCCCCTGCCATCGCTCGAGGATACGGCTCAGCCCGCGAACGACCGGTCGGGTTTCGTTCCTGCTGCACGCCGATTGACGGCGACCCGGCACCAGCCGCCGTACGATCCCACGCGTGCAGCGCGGACGGAGCCCCGGGAGTGGTCGAGGGCCACGCGTGATCGCGGGGGAGTTGGGCGGTCTGCGACTGGTGACGCCGCGCGGTGCGACCACTCGCCCCACAACCGATCGGGTCAAGGAATCCGTGTTCGGCGCGCTCGGCTCGGCGCGGCTCGCGGGTGCCCGTGTGCTCGACGGGTACGCCGGGAGTGGGGCGCTCGCGATCGAAGCCCTCTCACGGGGAGCGGCCGAGGCCGTCCTGATTGATCGCGACCCCCGGGCGGTCGACGCGATCCGTCGCAACCTCATGAGCACACGGCTCAACGACCGGGCGTCGGTCCAGCGGCGCGGTTTCGGCGGCTACCTCCAGGCCTCGGCGCCCGCGAATCCGTTCGACCTCGTCTTCCTCGACCCGCCGTACGACCTCTCCGGGTCGGATCTGGCCCGGATCCTCGAACTCCTCAGCGGCCCCGGTTGGCTCGCGTCGGATGCCGGGGTGGTCATCGAACGGTCAGCCGCGGCGGGTCCGCCATCGCTCCCGTCTGGTTGGCAAGTCACGTGGGAGCGGGTCTACGGCGATACGCTCGCGGTCCTCGTCGGCCCGGATGCCGATGTCCCGACGGCCTGAGGCCGCCCCGATCCCAGCCCCCACCCCAGGAGTTCCAGCCGCTGTGGCCACCGCCCTCTGTCCGGGTTCGTTCGACCCGGTCACCCTCGGTCACCTCGACATCATCGAGCGGACCGCGCGGCACTTCGATCGCGTGATCGTTGCGGTGATCCGGAACCCGCAGAAGTCACAGTCGCTGTTCACCCTCGAAGAGCGCCAGAAGATGCTCGCCGAGGTCACCGCGCATCTGCCCAACGTGAGCATCGAGTTCTTCAAGGGGCTCCTCGTCGACTTCGCACGCGACCACGGTGCCGCCGCGATCGTGAAGGGTCTCCGTGCGGTCTCCGACTTCGACTACGAGCTGCAAATGGCGCAGATGAACCAGCGACTGTCGGGCATCGACACGTTCTTCATCTCCACCACACCCCAGCACTCGTTCCTGTCGTCGAGCCTCGTCCGCGAGGTCGCCAAATACGGCGGCGACGTTTCGAGCATGGTGCCGCCCTTGGTCCGGGAGCGGCTCGCAGAACGATTCGAGAAGGGGACCCCGGCGTGACCGACATCGAACATCTCTCCGACGAGACCCTCGACACCGAGAATCTGATCCTCCAGGTACGCGACCACATCGACACCGCGCGGTCGGTCCCGATGTCGGCGAGCGTCATGGTCAACCGTGACGAACTCGTCGGCATGCTCGAAGACGCCGTGCAGACGCTCCCCGAGGAGATCCGCCAGGCCCGCTGGTTGCTGAAGGAGCGCGAGGAGTTCCTTGCCAAGGCCCGTCGCGAGGCCGAGGACATCATCGACGCCGGCCGTCAACAGGCCCAGCGCATGGTGGAGAAGACCGAGGTCGTTCGCGAGGCCAACCTCCACTCCCGTCGGATCGTCGACGACGCCGAGAAGACCGCCCGGGACCTCAAGCACGAAGCCGAGGACTACATCGACCAGAAGCTCGCCAGCTTCGAGGTGGTGCTCGAACGCACGATGCAGGCCGTTTCCAAGGGTCGGGAGCGGCTCCAGGTGGTCATGCCGGCAGCCGAGATCGAACTTGACGACGAGTCCGACGACGCCAACTTCTTCGACCAGGACGTCTAGGCCTGTCAGAACCTGGGAAAATGCTCTGACCTGCTAGTCTCGGTGGGTCGCGCGTCCGCCGACACTGAACTTCTCGCACACGGTCCCGCTCGGTGACCGGTGCCCCGAGGCTGATGACCGCTCTTCGTTGCAACGTTTCCGACCTGCTGCACCACCCCGCTTCTCGCCGTCCGGAACGCATCGCGATCCCCGGGAGCGAACTCGGCGGGGTCGCCGGCGCGCGCCTCTCGTCGGCGCCGCTCGTGGTCGACGTGATGCTGGAGCAGGTGCCGGATGGCATCGTCGTGCACGGCACGGTCGCCGCGGAGTACGAAAGCGAGTGCAGCCGTTGCCTCAAGCCGGTGCGGGCCACCTTCGAGGTGCCCGTCCGTGAGCTCTTCGAGCGGTCGCCGATCGAGGGCGATACGTATCAACTCGAGGGCGAAGAGGTCGATCTCGAGTTGCCGGTACGAGACGCCGTGTTGCTCGATCTGCCGATCGCGCCCCTGTGCCGCGATGATTGCGCCGGCTTGTGTCCCGAATGTGGTGTCGACCACAACGAGACGAGCTGCGAGTGCGACCTCAACCCACCGGATCCACGGTGGGACGCGTTGCGCGCCCTGACCTTTGACGACTGAACCCTGAGGAGCACACGAAATGGCCGTCCCCAAGCGCAAGACCCCTCGCGCGAGAACCCGTTCGCGGCGTGCGTCCAACTGGACGATCTCGGCGCCGGCGCGCTCGCTGTGCCCGGCCTGCGGTGCCGTGAAGTTGCCGCACACCGTCTGCGGCAACTGTGGCACGTACCGCGGCCGTCAAGTCCTCGACGCGGATTGACATGAGCGACCGCGAACGGCCTGGTTCCGATGCCTGAACCGCTGACCATCGCCATCGACGCGATGGGCGGGGACCACGCGCCGGCGGCGATCGTCGAGGGCGCGCTGGCGGCAGTGGACCAACTGGGCGTTCGTGTCCTGCTCGTCGGTGACGAGGCCGCGATCCGCGGATCGCTTCCCGCGGGTGAGCCGCCCGCGGGCGTAAGCATCCAGGCCACGTCCGAGGTCATCGAGATGCACGACGAGCCCGGCGCGGCCGTCCGCAAGAAGAAGGATTCGTCCATCGTCCGCGCCGCGGAGGCAGTGCGGGACGGACGGGCCGATGCGATGGTCGGAGCCGGCAACACCGGGGCGACCATGGCCGCTGCGCTGTTGCGCTACGGACGGATCCGCGGCGCGTCCCGGCCGGCGATCGGGGTTCCGATCCCGGTGCCGTTCGGACAACCGCAACTCCTCGTCGACGGCGGTGCGACCGTCGATTGCAGCCCCGAGTGGCTCGTCCAGTTCGCCCAGATGGGCCGCGCCTACGCCCGGCTGCGTCTCGGCGAGGCCGAGCCCACCGTCGGCCTGCTCTCCAACGGCGAGGAGTCCGGCAAGGGCGACGACCTCCGCAAGCGCACATTCGCGTTGCTCGACGGCCAGCCGTGGTTCGTCGGCAACGTCGAGGGGCGCGAGCTGATGTCGGGGCATCCGCACGTGATCGTCACCGACGGCTTCACCGGCAACGTCGCCCTCAAGACGGTGGAGGGCGCGCTCAAGGCCGCGGCCAACCTCGTCTTCACCATCCTCGGAGCTCCGGAGGCCAAGGCAGCAGCCGACGTCGTCGCGCCGATGCTCCTCCAGGGTGTGACCGACTACCTCGATCCCGACACCATCGGCGGCGCGGCGCTGCTCGGTGTGGCCGGGGTCTGTGTGATCTCCCACGGGTCATCGAGCCCGCGGGCGATCGTCAACGCGGTCGCGCTCGCGACCGAGTGCGTCACCGGCGGTCTCGTCGACCGTATGCAGGATGCGATCGGCGAGATGCGTCCCGCGTCCAAGGAGGAGGAGGCATATGCCCGCTGAAACCCATTCGACTCAGGAACCGCTCGGCGCCGACGAGATCTTCGTCACGGTGCGAGCCCATCTCACCGAGATTCTCGAGATCGACGACGATGCGGTCACGCTCGACGCCGACTTCGCCGAGGATCTCCACGCCGACTCGCTCGCGCTCATCGAGTTGGTCGAGGCGATCGAGGAGGACATCGGGGAGCGGACCGTCGGCTTCAGCTTCGACGACGAGGACCTCGGCGATCTGAAGACCGTGCGCGATGCCGTCGACTACGTCGTGGCCCGTCTGGGAGCTGCCGCGGCCTGACGGCCGCGACCGGGACGATGACGCCCGACGACCGTGACCACTTCGAGACGCTCCTCGGTTGGAGCTTCCGCGACGACGCCGTGCTGCTTCAGGCCCTGACGCACCGCTCATGGTGCGCGGAGCACCCGGAGGACGGGTCGAACGAACGCCTCGAGTTCCTCGGCGACGCGGTTCTGGGTGTTGTCGTCACCGACCACATCTTCCGCACGTACCCGAAGCTCCAAGAAGGCGAACTCGCGAAAGTGCGTGCGTCGGTCGTGAACGCCGAGGTGCTCGCCGAGGTCGCGGCGGAGATTGCCGTCGGGCCGTGCCTGCGACTCGGCAAGGGCGAGGACTACTCCGGTGGTCGTGAGAAGCCGTCGATCCTGGCCGATGCGATGGAGGCGGTGATCGCCGCGGTGTACCTCGACGGCGGGATGGACGCCGCGTGGCTCGTCGTGATGGGTCTCCTCGATCGCCGCATCATCGAGGCCGCGACCGGCCCCGGCGGCGACGACTACAAGACCCGGCTCCAGGAACTGGCGGCCCGGCGGTTCGACCGCCTGCCCCGCTACCAGGTGCGCGACGAGGGTCCCGATCACGCGAAGCGGTTCTTCGCCACGGTCGTGCTGGACGGTCAACCGTTCGGTCACGGCGAGGGTGGTTCCAAGAAACAAGCAGAGCAGGCGGCCGCCCGTTCGGCGTGGGTACGGATCAGTGCAGGCGATCCGCCTGTCGGTGCAGGTTTGGGGGGACACGGAGATGCCGGAACTACCTGAAGTCGAGGTGATACGACGAGATCTCGAGAAGGAGATCGTCGGCAAGAAGGTCAAGACGGTCGACGTGACCGGGATGCGAACGATCCGCCGGTACAAGCAGCGCAAGCAGTTCAGTAGTGCGCTCGAAGGCGCCAAGATCACGGGGGTCGAGCGGCGGGGGAAGTATCTGCTCGTGAAACTCGAGGGCGGCGACGTGCTCGTCATCCATCTCGGAATGTCGGGCCAGCTCCGACGTGCTGCCGGTACGAAGGAACCGCTCGAGAAACACACCCACGTGGTGATCACGTTCACCCAGGGCGGGCAGCTCCGGTTCATCGATCCCCGCACGTTCGGCGAGATGTTCGTCACCCAACTCGACGGCATCGAGAACCACGTCGAGGAGTTGGCCCACCTCGGC
This sequence comes from Acidimicrobiia bacterium, assembly GCA_038209455.1. Taxonomy (GTDB): domain Bacteria; phylum Actinomycetota; class Acidimicrobiia; order IMCC26256; family JAENVU01; genus JAENVU01. Next base: position 6,752 of record JBBQXR010000041.1, on the reverse strand, counting down.
ATCGACCCGCTGGCGACGGTGTTGAGCTGGGACTACTTCGGTGACCTGGTGGCCCAGCGCCACGGCAAGCTCAAGCTCACGCTGATGGATCAGAAGTTCATCGCCGGGATCGGCAACATCTACTCCGACGAGATCCTCCACCACGCCGGATTGCGGTGGGACCGCATGAGCGACGAACTGCGCCCCGAGGAGGTGCGCCGGCTCTATCGGGCGCTCGGTGAAGTGCTCCAGGACGGGGTCAAGTACCGGGGTTCGTCGCTCGCCGACGAGCAGTACGTGGACCTCTTCGGCCGCAAGGGCTCCTACCAGGACCACCATCAGGTCTACGCCCGCGCCGGGAAGTCGTGCCAGCGATGCCGGCGCGAAATCGTCCGCGAGAAGGTTGCCGGCCGGTCCACCTTCTACTGCCCGTTCTGTCAGGTGTGAGGGGACCCGGGCCTTTCGGGTCGGAACCGCACCGAAAGACCGGGTCGGGTCCCCGATGTCGGTCGGGCCCGTCGCTACGCTCAGCCGGTCAGACGCGCGTGTACGAAGGAGCTGCGGAGTGTTCCTGAAATCGCTGACCCTGCGCGGGTTCAAGTCGTTCGCGGACAAGACCGTGCTCGAGTTCGAACCCGGCGTCATGGTCGTCGTCGGCCCGAACGGGTCCGGCAAGTCGAACCTGGTCGACGCCGTGGCGTGGGTGCTCGGTGCCCAAGGGCCGCGCACACTGCGCGGCGGCAAGATGGACGACGTCATCTTCGCGGGCACCTCTGACCGTCCCGCGCTGGGTCGGGCCGAGGTCTCGCTGACGATCGACAACAGCTCCAACCTGCTGCCGATCGAGTTCACCGAGGTCACGATCACCCGAACGCTGTTCCGCAACGGTGACTCCGAGTACGCGATCAACAGCGCGCCGTGCCGGTTGCTCGACATCCAGGAACTGCTGTCGGACAGCGGCATCGGTCGTCAACAACACGTCATCGTCGGTCAGGGCCAGCTCGACTCGGTGCTCAACTCGCGGCCGGAGGATCGGCGCGCCATCATCGAGGAAGCCGCGGGGATCCTGAAGTACCGCAAGCGGCGCGAGAAGGCCGAGCGTCGGCTCGAAGCTACCGAGGGCAACCTCATCCGGCTCAACGACACGCTGCGCGAGGTGCGGCGCGGTCTCGGCCCGCTCCAGAAGCAGGCCGACGCGGCGCGCCGCCACGACGGCGTGGTCGACGAACTGGCGGCGATCCGCGTCCACCTCGTGGGCCGCGAGCTGGCCGGTCTCCACGCCAAGACCACGCGCCTACGCGAGCAGGCGGGCGAACTCGCGCGCGAGGAAGCGACCATCCAGGCGCGCCTGCGCGAGCTCGACGTTTCGGTGCTCGACGCGGAACGCGCGCTCACCGATGTGGGCCAGGGTGACGTCGGTGATGCGCTGGCGCGCGTCGAGGCGATCCGGGAACGCTCACGCGGGCTCCGCGCGCTGGTCGTGGAACGGCGCCGCAGCCTCGACCGCGAACTCGCGGCGGCGGCCGACGAAGGGGTGGTCGAGACCCTCGTGGCCGACGCCGGCGCGGTACGGCGGGAGCTCGAGAGTCTCGAACCGCAGGCCGGAATGCTGGCCGAGCAGGGCCTCGAAGTGGAAGCCGCCGAACGCGCACTGGCCCAGGAACGGGTCGAGTTCGTGGCGCACGACGGAGCCGACGACCCGGTCGCCGAGGCCGACGCGGTCCGCCGCGAGATCGTGGTGCGGCGCCAGGGACTCACCCGGGTGGCCGACGAACTCGAACGGTTCGATGCACGGGTCGCGGGCCTCGTCGCCCGCCGGGACGCCCTCGCCACCCAGCTGACTGCGGTCCTGGCCAAGGTGACCGACGCGGAATCTGCACTCCCCGCCGCGACTCAGGCTGCCGAACTGGCGACCCGCACGCGTTCGCAGGCCGAGGAGCAACTCACCACTGCGGAGACCGGCTGGCGCGAGGCCGAGGCCGACGCGAGCCGGTGGCAGGCCCTGGCGGACGCATTGGCCCAGGCCCTCGACGCTGCGGGTGATGCCGAGGCCGCGGCGGTCCTCGACGGCATGGTCGGGGTCGCGGGCGCGCTCGTGAACCACCTCGTGATCGAACCCGGCGCGGAGACCGCGGTGGCCGCCGCGCTCGGCGACGCGATGTCGTCGGTGATCGTCTCCGGACGGGACGAGGCCCAAACCGCGATCGAGCGACTCGCCGCCGGCGACGTCGGCGCGTGGCTGCTCGTCCTCGACGCCAACGACACCGCGGTCACCACCGGTGCGACCATCGCGCCGACCGGCGCGCGCTCGCTCGCGAGTTGTGTGAGTGCGAGCCTGCCCGGCTTGTCCGCCACGCTCGCCCGCACCCTCGCGGGCGTGGTCCTGGCCGACGGCGACTGGCGCGCCGCGATGGACGTCGCGGTCGCCAACCCCGACCTCACGGTGATGACGCGCGCGGGGGACCGCTTCGGTGGCGGCCGACCGTGGCGCTTCGGTGGCGAGCACTCCGCCGGCGTCACGCGTGCTGCCCTCGACGAGGCGATCTCCGCCGCCGAACAGGCCGTGAACGTCCGCGATATCGCGCGCCGCACTGTCGACGCGGTGCGGGTCACCGTGACCGAGGCTCGGGAGGCGGAACAACGCGCGGCCGAAGCCCGCCGTGCTGCGCAGACCACCCACGACCGCGCCCACGCCGAGCACGACCGGATCGTGGCGGAGCGCAACGACCGTGAGCACGAGATCGAGACCGCCGGTGGCTCCCGGGTCGCGCTGATCGACACCCACTCGGTCGAGCAGCTCCAGCTCGAAGGGCTCGAAGCCCGCATTCCCGAACTCACCGCCGCCGAAGCCGACGCCCAACGGGTCGCGGCCGAGCGGGAGGCGGCAATCGCGGATCTCGACGCGCGGGAGGCTGCCGTACGGGCGCTCCGCCGTGAGCATGCGGTCAAGGTCGCATCGTTGGACGAGCGCCGTTCGGGCCTCGGCCGCCGGCTCGCCGAGGTCGAGGATCGGCTCGCCCGCGATCCCGAGGCGAAGGCCGCAGCTGAGCGGTATCGCGCCGCGTTGATCGCGAAGGGCGACGCGTACGAAGCAGTCGGTGGTCGCCTCGCGGATCTCGGTGACCGGATCGACACCGTCTACGGGTGGGTGCGCGAGGAGCGCCGCATCCAGTCGGAGCGGGCGAGCGCGGCAGGCGGCAAGCTCGAACAGCTGCGCGGCCAGCGTCAGGGCCAGGAGCACGACCTCGCCGGGGTGCGCGAGCGCCAGCAGCGTCGCGAGATCGAAGAGGCCGAGAACCGGCTGCGTCTCGAAGGCGCGGTCGAGCGTGTGCGCACCGACTTCGACTGCGAGCCCGGAGTGGCGATGGACGCACCCGCGCCGGAGGTGCCGGAGGGAACGACGCTCGCAGGTCGGGCACGCGACCTCGATCGCGATCTACGCCTGATGGGGCCGATCAACCCGTTGGCGCTCGAGGAGTACGAGGCGCTCCAGGAACGTCACGACTTTCTCGTCCAGCAACTCGACGACGTGAAGAACAGCCGTCGCGAGTTGCAGCGGGTGATCAAGGCCGTCGACATCGAGATCGTCACGGTGTTCGAGACCGCGTTCGCCGACGTGGAGAAGAACTTCGCGGCGCTGTTCTCGACGCTGTTCCCGGGCGGTTCGGGTCGCGTGTTCCTCACCGATCCGGGCGACCTGCTCAACACCGGGATCGAGATGGAGGCCCGCCCGTCGGGCAAGAACACGAAGCGCCTCTCACTGCTCTCGGGTGGCGAGCGGTCGCTCACCGCGATGGCGTTCCTGTTCGGGGTCTTCCGCTCGCGTCCGTCGCCCTTCTACCTGCTCGACGAGGTGGAGGCCGCGCTCGACGACGTGAACCTGCACCGGTTCCTCGATCTTGTGCACGAGTTCCGCAACGACGCGCAGCTCGTCATCGTCTCGCACCAGAAGCGCACCATGGAGGCGGGCGACTGCCTCTACGGCGTGTCGATGGCGCCGGGTGGATCGACCAAGGTCGTGAGCCAGCGGATGCGCGGCGAGATCGTGCTCACCTGATCGCGGTGGCCTGATGTTGTTGGCCAGCGCGGCTTCCGAGGAACTCGAGCTGATCAACGCCTGCGGCCCGCCGGGCAAACAGGCGTGGCTGTGTTCCACCGTGCACGACATCACCGGCAGCGCCCGCGCCTCCCAGGTGGCGGACGACCTGAGCAAGCCGTTCCGGGTCCTGATGATCCTGGTTATCGCCTATCTGCTCGTGCGGATCTCGCGCCTGCTGATCCGGCGGGTGGTGAAGCGCCTCTCGCGCGACGAGACCGGCGACCAGATCGCGAAACTGCGCCGGCGCACCGGAGTCGCCCTGCTCGATACCGGGCCGGTACCGAGCCTGCGCCGGGCGTTGCGGGCCGAGACCATCGGCGCGGTCCTGCGCAGCCTGATCGCCGCGCTCATCTGGGCCACGGCGGCCGTCATGATCCTCGACGCGTTGTCGGTGAACCTCGCCGCGATCGGCATCGGTGCGAGCATCATCGGCGTCGCGGTCGGTTTCGGTTCGCAATCGCTCGTGCGCGACTTCATCTCCGGGTTGTTCATGCTCGTCGAGGACCAGTACGGCGTCGGCGACGTGGTCGACACCGGCCTGGCCACCGGAGTCGTCGAAGGGGTGAGTCTCCGCACCACCCGGATCCGGGACGACGAAGGTGTGGTGTGGCACGTGCCGAACGGCGAGATCCATCGCGTCGGCAACAAGAGTCAGCAGTGGGCACGCGCGCTGCTCGACATCGCGGTGGCGTACGACTCTGACCTCGAGGTCGCGCAGAACGCGATCCAACAGGCGGCCGATGCACTCTCGGAGGACGCGGTGTTCGGGCCCCTCATCGTCGGCCCGCCGGAGGTCCTCGGCGTGCAACAGGTCACCAACGACCAGGTGTTGATGCGGCTCCGCGTGAAGACCAAGCCGCTCGAACAATGGAAGGTCGCCCGGGAGTTGCGGGTGCGGGTGAAGGCGGCGCTCGACGAGGTCGGTATCCGCCCCGGTGGCGACAGTGTGATCACCTACCGCCCCGAAGGCGGAGGCGCGGCGAGCCCGCCACCCACGGCCTCCTGAGGCCCGCCCGGGAGCGAGCCCCGCAGCGGGCATCACGGTCGCGACGCCGAGCGCACGGGCCGGAGTGCCCTTTTCCGGTCGGCCGTTAGGCTCGCCCGCCGATGGAACCCCTGATCCTCGTCCTGATCCTGCTCGTCGCGGTGGGCATGACCGCCACGGTGGTGGTGCGGTCCCGCCGCTCGTCCCGCACGGCCGAGCCCGACCTCGCGCCCACCCGGCCGCCGCGTGCGCCGAAGCAGCCGCCGACTCCCGTCGCGGAACCGGAGATCGTTCCCGAAGCCGCGCCCGAGGTCGAGGAGGCCGAGCCTTCCGTGCCGGTTGTCGAACCGGGCGAGCGGATCAAGCCTCGGCTCCGAGACCGGCTGGGCAAGACCCGGGCCGCGTTCGCCGGCGCGTTTTCCGGCATCGCAGGTCGGGGCAAGGTCGACGACGAGACGTGGGACGACCTCGAGGAAGCGCTGATCCTCGCCGACGTCGGCGTGCCCACCACCACGAAGGTGATCGATGCAGTCCGTGAGCGCGCGTCGGCCGAGAAGACCTCCGACCCGAACCGAGTCATCGAGTTGCTCCGCGAGGAACTGGTGACGTTGCTGTCCGGTCCTGACCGCGAGTTGGGTCGAGCCGACACCGGACCGAGCGTGTGGATGTTCGTCGGCGTGAACGGAGTGGGGAAGACCACCAGCATCGCCAAGCTCGCCCAGCGCGAAGTCGATGCAGGTCACCGCGTCGTCCTCGCCGCGGCCGACACCTTCCGTGCCGCGGCCGCCGAGCAACTCGCCACCTGGGCCGAGCGCACCGGCTCGGAAATCGTGCGGGGCCAGGACGGCGCCGACCCGGGTTCGATCGTGTTCGACGCGATGAGTGCGGCCTCCACCCGTGGGGCCGACGTCGTGTTGGTCGACACCGCCGGGCGCCTGCACAACAAGGTCAACCTCATGGAGGAGTTGAAGAAGCTCCGCCGCATCGTCGACCGCACCGAAGGCGCGTTGCAGGAGGTGCTGCTCGTCGTCGACGCGTCGACCGGCCAGAACGGGCTCACCCAGGCCCGCCAGTTCGCCGAGACCGTCGACATCACCGGCATCGTGCTCACCAAACTCGACGGCACCGCCAAGGGCGGGATCGTCCTCGCGATCCAGTCCGAACTCGGCATCTCGGTGAAGGTGGTGGGTGTCGGCGAGACCGCCGACGACCTCATCGCCTTCGACCCCGAAGAGTTCGTCGCCGCCCTGTTCTGACCCGCACCCGGTGGCTGGTTCGGCGTTCGATGTGCGGATCTCCGTACTGGTGCGGTGATCCGCACATCGGAGCGCGATCGCCCGACGCGCCGACCACATCGAGTGACGACTGAGCCCGGCGCGCCGGGAGCGGCGGAGGCCATCCGTATACTCGCCGTCACATGTTCGACGCCCTCACCGAACGCTTCGACGGGATCTTCACCCGCCTCCGGAGCCGCGGCAAACTCACCGAAGCCGACATCGATGCCGTCGCGCGGGAGATCCGCCTGGCCCTGCTCGAGGCCGACGTCAACGTCAAAGTCGTCAAGGCGCTCATCGCACGCCTGAAGGAACGCGCCAACGGCGCCGAGGTCCAGAAGAGCCTGAGTCCCGCGCAACAGGTGATCAAGATCGTCCACGAGGAGCTGATCGCCACCCTCGGCGGCGAGTCCGG